>QMMS01000420.1 GCA_003647375.1 Deltaproteobacteria bacterium | reverse complement strand
GGGACTGAAAATCCCCGTGTCGGCAGTTCGATTCTGTCCCTCGGCACCATAAAATCTCTATAAAAAGAAGGGGTTAGCCAGCTTGATGGTTGCCCCTTTTTCTTATGGTTTGTGCTTTTTTTTGCTAAAATGGGTCCCGATACGGGCACAATATAGATGGGGCATCATTTTAACTGCCGGATATAATATCGAAATGGTATGGAGAGCAGGGGATTTTAACTCCCCTTGCCTATGAATACGGCAGCGTTGAATCGGTCTAATGAGTATTAGGGGGGGCTCAATCATTTCTGCTGAACCAATGACTCTTGGAGAGGCGGAAGACCCCAATTTTAGATTGGTTAGCTCTCAATTACATAAAGGAGTCTTCTGTCCAGGAAGACGCGGACTCAATGAAGACTTGGTCTTGCCACCAGAAATTTTCAGTTCATTGATATAATCACAATCATTAGCAGGCCGCGATCTCCGAAATTGATCTAATCTTCATGCCTGCCAACAATTGTCCTTTTACCATTTGTATCTGTAATCTTCTGTTTAAACGAATACCGAATAGGGTGGAATTCGGAAAAAATGGGAAAGGCAAAATATCACAGCTGCATAAAGGAGTCTTCACTATTGTTTCACCATAAAATATCGAAGACTTGACTTGATAGTCACAAATTATGAATATCAGTATTATTAGTGAACCTCTAATTACCTCTATATATCAAAGGTTAAGCAATATTTGGTTTTCTGAGAGGATATCCCAAGTAATGACCATGTAAATCGCTAATCCCTTGACCCGGTCCACCAAATCATGTATCAATTTTATTACATGCTTAAACCTTGCTGGAATATGCACTAAACCTCAATTCTTGCCTCTGACCTGACCCGACTGTTCAAAACTAAATTTACTTGTTTTTAAATTGGAGGTAGCGAGCCATGAAAATGTCAAGCGTCTGTTTGACCCTGACTGCATCCATGCTGATTTTTTCATGCGCAACCACCGAGCAACCCAAAATGAGTTATGAAGAAGCGCGCAACGTGGTGCTAAGCATGCAGCGTGTTCCCATGGAGCCACCACCCAGGAAAATGGATGACATCCTGTCCCTGTTGGACAGAAAGCAACATGGCGGCCAGGATCATATGGCGGCCCTATTGCGTATGGCTGATACTTCAATTCTATCCGGCAAAAGCCAACAAGACCTGATTCTCTTTTATAAATCCAGAGGTTATGCCCGCTATGAACTAAATCGTTTTAATGATGCCGGCGACGATCTGCACCGGGCCATTAATCTGGGCAAGCGTGCCGGCCTTAAGGATTCGAGCCTGTACCGTCGACTTGCCGAACTGGAAATGCGCGCAGGGCGTTACGACGAGGCCATTGATCTTAGTAGGACTGCCATGCGCATGCTCTTGAGATCCCGGGGGGGGTCGTCCTGGCTGAAAGGACCTTACCTGGGTTTTCAGAGTCGGGTGCAGACTCGCATGGGGAATTTCTGGCGTGCCGGCCAGTCTATCAAAAGAGCCTACGGCTATTATAAGACGATTCCGGATTGGGCTCGTTACAGCCTGGCGGCTTACAAGGGCGAACTGCGTGACCAGGGTACCATTAGCGAAATCCTCACCGCTGAGGCCGAGCTACTAGAAGCCCAGGGCCAATACACTCAGGCCCATAGCCTTCGTGCCCAGGTACTCAACCACGAGTACAGCCACCGTAAGCTGATGCCCCTGGGAGCGGTTTATGCCCGACTGGCCCTGGCCGTCAATCTCATGTACCAGGGACGGCTGGTTGAAGCGGAAAGGGAAGCCCGTCTATCCGTCAGTGAGGCCATGGCTATTTACGGTAAACACGCCGCTATCACAGCCGCCGCTCTGCAGACCCTTGGGGAAGTTATACTGGCAAAGGGCGATCTGACCAATGCCGATATTCTTTCAACCACCCAGATCGAAATTCTGGAACACCTGCGGTTGTCCACTAATGAAGAAATAATGATCAGGGCTCAGCTTTTTAGGGTCGAGGTGTTAAGTGCTGCGTATGATTTTTCGACGGCTGTGGAGGCTTACGACAGGGCTCTTGCCGGTATGTGGGACAATTCATATCTATACCGGCGTTACACTGGCCGAAATTCAGACATGATTTTATGTCTGATAAAAAACCGGCGAATTCCGGAAGCAGAAAAATTAATCCGCGAAGCAAGGGGCTTTAATCAAAGCTTTCGTCTGGAAACCTCCTATGGCGAGGCTGAAATTCTGGCACTTGAGGCCATGGTTCTACATGCCGGCCGGAATTTTCGCCTAGCCCATGAGCGGTTTTCAAAAGCGGTTCCTAATCTGATAGGTCTCATCAAGGCCCCGGACAGTAACTTTCAAAAACGTCGCCGTGCCAACATCCTACTACAATTCTATATCGATATGCTGCTTGAGATCTACTCACAGCGGAAAGAAAAGGCTTATGGCATCGACGTCGTCAACGAAATTTTCAAACTCATCGATGTACGTTACAGTCGGGTTGGCAGTGCCCTCAGTGAGAGCAGTGCCAGGGCTGCCTCCCTTATCAACCCGGAGCTTGCCGATCTGGTTCGCCAAGAGCAGGATGCCGGTAAAAAGCTAAAAAGCCTTGAGGCCATCTTTCACAATGCCGCGGCTGCGTCGAGTCATGCACAAAGTGCGGCCCTCATGAATCTCAGGCGCGACATTCAATCTCTTGCCGAAGCACGTGCCTCCATTATCGTGCGTATTGAGAATGATTTCCCCAAATACACCAATTATATTCATCCCAAACAACCGGGAATATTACAAATTCAGGAACAGCTGTCGCCAGAGGAAGCCCTTGTCGCTATCTGGACCATGGAGAGAAAGACCTGTATCTGGGCTGTTTCACACAGGGGAGACCCCGCCTTTGCAGTCGTCAATCTGGGAGAAGAAGTTGTTCGAAAAAAAGTAGCCCAATTGCGTCGAGCCTTACAGCCCAACGTTCGCATGCTGAGTAACATTCCCAGATTCGACTTGGAGACCGCTTACGAAATTTATGAGCGCCTGTTGCAGTCGGTGGAATCAGGATGGGAGGACGCCTGTAACCTGCTGGTAGTTGTCAACGGCCCAATGGATCAGATCCCTCTGGCAGTACTTACCACAGAGAAATTAAAAAAGGTTCCCGACCGAGATTTGCTGTTTGAAGAATACCGGCACGTGCCTTGGTTGATCCACAAAGTTGCCATTACCCGCTTACCATCAGCTGCTTCACTCCTAACCCTGCGAGCACTGCCCCCACCCAACCCGGCGCGCGAATCGTTTGCCGGCTTCGGTGACCCCATATTCAGTTTGGCCCAACTGCATGAAACACCGGTCAACCAATCCCTTTTGTCACAGCATGGCATGTCTCCGGGCGATATTGCCATCAGGGGTGCCAGAATCATTGACACCGGCGAGGAACTGGACCAAACCAACTTATCATCGGTTCGCATCGGACAGCTTTGCCGTTTGCCGGATACCGCCGATGAGATTCGACAGATCGCTAAAAGCCTTAAAGCCAATCCTATGAAGGACGTGTTTCTTGGTGAAGCGGCCACTGAGACCAATGTCAAATCACAGGATCTTTCACAAAAGAAAATCCTGGTCTTTGCAACGCACGCACTTTTACCTGGCGACCTGGATGGTCTGACTCAGCCTGCTTTAGCTTTTTCCGCACCCGAGGTAACCAAATTGGATGAAGACGGTCTTTTGACCCTGGGAGAAGTTTTATCCCTCAACCTGGATGCCGACCTGGTCGTGCTTAGTGCATGCAACACTGGGGCTGGGGATGGCAGAGGCAATGAAGCGATCAGTGGCCTCGGCCGGGCCTTTTTCTATTCTGGGGCCAGAGCGCTTCTAGTTACTCTGTGGCCGGTGGAAACATCTTCGGCCAACAAACTGACCACGGAACTTTTTCGGTATCAACAGGAAGACAAATCCCTTTCATTCGCATGGGCACTTCAAAAATCAATTATCAAGCTGATAGAAGATCCCGGTATGAAGGATCACGTAACCGGAAAGATAGCCGCAAGCTATGCACATCCTTTTTTTTGGGCACCCTTTGTTGCCGTGGGAGAGG
>QMMS01000419.1 GCA_003647375.1 Deltaproteobacteria bacterium | reverse complement strand
CCGATACTGGCCAGCGCTGTTTTCAGGTCCATAATGCCCGTGGAGGTACCATATACCATGGGGTGGCCTTTTTTAACCAGCTGGCCCAGGACCATCATGCTCAATATCTCGGCATTGTGGCTCACCAGCGTCCCGGCCAGGTTGACGCAGGTGGTGCCGCCGGCCAGGCCCATGGCATTGATTTTCAAGGGGATGCCCAGGTTGCAGGATTCGATCAAGATGTTGCAGGCTTCCCTGGAGTGCAAAAGCGGGCTGATGGGATCGCAGGTTGTTGAAAAATTGGGCCGTTCCCTGAAGTTGTCCGCCCCCCCGGCCACGGCTTTGCCCATCTCGTAGCAGACCTTAAGATTTTCGACCGAGTTGATGCCGATGTATCCGTGTTTGGTGCAGTTCTCGAAAAAGGACTTGGTATTGTAGAGGCAGGCGATGCCCTGATCTATGTCACTGGGGGTCAGCGGGCGCTCAAAAACGGAAATCTGATCCAGGTGATCCAGAAAGCGGGTGGCCTGGTCCACATCTTTGCGCATCGGTTTCCTCAAGGTCCGGGTTTCCGGATCGATCATGCGCGGGGCTTCCCCGAAATTGACAAATCCGACGCGGTCCCTTTCACACACAAAGTCCTTGGAAGCATCCCGGCCACAGGCCCTGAAGCTTGGCGGACATGATCGGATGGCATCTTCCACCAGATGAGCCGGAATTTTAACGATGCCGGAGTCCTTGCCGATCGAGCAGCCGCTGCCATGAAAAATGTCAACTGCCTGTGGGCTTTCGACCTTGACCCCGACATTCCAGAGTACGTCCAGGGTTGCCAGATGTATCTTTTCCAACTCGCCCGTGGAGTACATTTTCAAGCCAATGCCGGCCGTCTGATTAAGGCCGGGATGCAAACCTCTGATTGTCATAGCAGATCACCTTTCTATCTAAAGTTTTAATATTACAGTGTATTATCTATTCTTTGCCATGTCGGTTATGTAAGCTGGGGGATTATTGGGCCACAATGACTTCCACTCCCATCTGAAGCAGATCCTTTTGAAACCCGCCGGGGATCTTCTGATCGGTTACGATGATATCGATCTGGTGGATCGGGGCCACAACCACCTCGGCCACCAGACCGAACTTGCTGTTATCCGCCATGGCGATGACCTTTCCGCGTGTGTATTGAATCATGCTGCGCTCAATGGCGGCAATATCCAGGTTCGGCGTTGTCAGCCCTGACCTCAGGCTCAGTCCGTCAACACCTAGAAAGACTTTGCTTGCATTGATCTGCCGTATCTGCTCCATGGTAATCGGGCCGGCCAAAGCATGCGTTTCCGGCGTGTAAGCACCCCCCAGCACGATCAGTTCTGCAGCCTGGCCCTGGAATTGGGGTACGACACCGAGATTGTTAGTGAAAACAGTAAACGGCATATCAGGATTTATGAAGTGCATCATTTCCGCTGTTGACGCCCCCTCACCAAGATAAACCATATCGTGGGGTTCAATGAGCGTTGCTGCTGCCCGGGCAATCCTGGTTCGCTCATCAGGATTGGTCTGCACACTGCTCTGGTATTGAAATTTTCCCGGTGTCCTGCGTTTGATGAAAACCGCTCCGCCATGGGTACGCTCGGCAAGGCCCCGCTCCCCAAGATAATCAAGGTCGCGGCGAATGGTCATTTCTGAAACACCCAGCATTTCACTTAAGCTCGACACCCGGATGGTGAGTTCCCTGGCGATGATATCCAATATTTTTTGTCTGCGTTCTGCTGGCAGCAACGATTCCATGTGGAAAATCCCCTGTCGGTATAAATCAGCCTAAATATAACTGCTCACTATTTCCCATAGATCTGTTCGTTTTTGTTGTCAAGTGTTTATTTAATTATAAATATACCATATTTTGCGTATATTTATTGCATATTTTGAGAAATATGTTCGTTTTTGTTATTTCTATACAACCTTGGGGTTGAGGCTGTAAGGCAGTTTGCCATAGGGTAGCCGGTCTATGACCGTGCCCATGGATTCCAGCATATCGCCGTTTTTGACGTTTACGAGGGTTTCCTTGTGTCGAATAAATTGTCTTCTTCATTATCAATTAAATGGAGTTTTCGATGAATCCCGGTTCCTTTCAATGTAATCGATTGTATCGTGATCTTCTCATCCGGCATCCCTGCTGTATAGTCCTTTGGTTTCAAAGCAGTTGTTACATATCCGGAAATAATGTTGTCCGGCGTCAACACATATTTCAGCTGACTTGTTTCATTGTTCTCGATCGTAACAGGCGCGTACCTTTCGCCGGTGGCAGTTAAAGCACCAAAGCTTGCTAAATAATCCCCAGCCGGGAAAGGACCTAGTATTCTGCCACTATCTTTTGCACTTAAACTGACGGCCGTTTCCGCAAGCTTTTTGATAACAGGCTGAAGCACACGTGTGGGTTGAGGTCTTACACCCTCGAATGGGTAGTCATATGAAAAAAGGAGCTGGAGGTATCCTCCGGATTGTTGGGTAACAGCGCCGTTTTTTTGATCAAAGCCATTGATAATCGCATTGTACTGGTCCAGCACTGCCTTGCTGGAGATAATGCTGACATGATCCTCATTAAATGCATAATTCATCTTGGCCTCTGACTGAGGCCTGCTGTCCAGGAGACTGGACAAAGCAATGGTTCCGTCATTATTTGATCGAAATGGATTCCGGCTTCCCCTGTGGCCGTAAAACATGTAAAAGCTGACGGTCTCGGGCATTTTTTTCTGTACAGTGATTGGATAAACGCGCTTTCCGGCTGCATATCTATCCAGCACGGTATTGCCACTGGAGATTGTTTGACGCCATGCTCGGCCATCCTGACGCCTCCCCATGGTGTGGCCAGGGAAACAAAAAGTTTTACATAGGGAATAAAGCCGTCATAATCCATAATAAAGGACCTGGCGACCAGCCCCCCCATACTATGCGCCGTAATGTACAGCTGATCGAAGTTATACTTGATTTGAAGGTTTCCTAATTTCCAGGACAGCAGGTTGGCCATGCTTTGAATACGGGTCCCGCTTGGATAGTAAAAAAGCCATGGTTGGAAACGCGTTCTATCGATGTTGTCGATGAAATATTTCCAGCTCCTATATGTGTCTGCAGCACCATGTATAAAGAGAATAGGTATTTTTTGGGGATCATATTCTTCGAGAAAATAGATGTTGCCCCCAATCTCCTTAAAAAATGAAACCGGTTCCCAGAAGCCTTTGATTCCATTTTCCTCTGAAAACAGTTCATCATCTAAATCGATTTTTGCACCCGCAAGCCGACTGTGAAACGTATCAGGTTTAACTGACGAGATTTCAAATCCATAGGGAACATCGATATTTTGCACTTTTTCCGGAATAGCGATATTGATTTCCGGAACAACCCCTCCAGCCGGTGCGAAAACCATTTCTATATCGCCATACTGCCCAGCCGGTTCATCGGCGTCATAAATCAGGTTACTGTTTTTATCCCAATACGCGAAAACATAATAATTCCCCTCGCGAACCATGAGTTCAAACTCACCAAAATCATGTAAGATGGAATAATGCTCAACCTCTCTTTTACCCTGATGCATGGCGTAAGCTGCGACAACGACAGGCCCTTTTCCAGGAAAGTCGGTGGAAACACGCCCAACCAGGATGGTGGAGGCTTGGCCTTGATTCACCTCTTTCTTTAGTTTGACCATGACACAGCCCGTTGTTAAAAAACATATTAACAAAAAAGCAATGCACATTCCGTTGAAATCTGCAGACGCTCCTCTGGTTAAACCAATCCTTACGGGTTTTAGCGTTTTCATGCCTCAATCCTATTTCGGTTCAAATGACTCCAATCATATAGCAGATAATGCTTCAATTATTTTCGAACAGCCTCCGCCACGTAAATAAGCGGCATGGTCATCGATATTCTCAAACTTCCGCCCGGCTATTGTCGAGCACTCGAATTCATAGTCAGTGCATTTAAAAAATTGAATGCTGCCTTGGCATATTTGGCGGACATGCGAAAACAGCCTATGGTTTTACCTTTTATAAGGAAAACATACATCATCTTCCAGACTGATGATGACCTGTCTATATCCGTTATTTCGAGATAGTTTATTTCTCCGT
>QMMS01000418.1 GCA_003647375.1 Deltaproteobacteria bacterium | reverse complement strand
TTGCTCAGGGCGGTGAGCCTGTCGAACCGTTTCGTATTTCGATATTCGGATTTAGGATTTATCATACGCTCAATGTGCATAACATTAACTCTTATAGGGTTGAATCAGTGCCGGGCCCTTTGGACCCGTGCATCTACTCTTTCCATCACCATGCCGTGAAACCGCCGTCGACAATCAGTTCAGTACCGGTTACATAGGCGGATGCTTTTGAGGCCAGAAAAAGCAACGGCCCACCTATATCTTCAGCGGTAGCCATTCTTCCCAAAGGGACGCGATTGCAGAATTTGCGTTTGAATTCTTCGTCCTGGCCGCCCAATACACCGCCGGGTGACAACGCATTCACACGCACACCATGTGGGGCCCAATGTGTTGCCAGGTAACGGGTCAGATTGACAAGCGCGGCCTTGGAGGCGCCATAAGCCGGTGGCTTGAGAAACGGCGGATCCCCCGGGATGTGATCATAAAACCGTGCATCGGGTGAAACGCCGGCATACAGTGATCCGATATTGATAATCGAACCCCGCCCGGCCTTGACCATCCGGGAACCGAACACCTGGGACACCAGAAACGATCCCAGGGTATTGACTTCAAGAATCTCCTGGTTTTCCTCCAGTGGTATATCTTCCAGACGGTAGGCTTTGGCCGCATTGGCAGGCGGACGGTCGATTCCGGCATTGTTCACCAGGATGGTGGGAGTTCCAAAAGCAGCAAAACAATTTTGGTATGAGGCTTCCAGTGCTTGACGATCCCGGACATCAGTGCGATCCAGTTTCAGACGGGTTTTATCATGGCACGTTTGCAGCCTGGCAAAATCTTCCGAAATCTTTGATTCGGCCAGGTCAAGAGCGAATACCGAAGCTCCCGCACCCAGCAGGGCTTCTATCCAGATGGGACCCAACTTGCCCAATGCACCGGTTACGACGGCAACTTCAGTCTCTAAGTCGAACAAATTTTTCACGATGCCGCCTTTGCCAGATGCTCGGAGCCGTTTAATGCTTCAAAGGTGATGGCATCATCTTCTTGCATGCCCGCGTGGGTTACCCGCCCGATGACTTTATCGATATCGTAGGGCGGTAAACCATCACCGGGTGATTTGAAGGCAATGTCTTCGCGTCGTATCATATGGCCTGCCGGTAAATCACGTGCAGCAACCATTTTTTTGCCCATCTTGGTGATGGGGTTTACCTCGCTGCTATAAGTTTGCTTGACGCCGTCACCCATGGCAGCTTTTGTGCGCTGCAGGTCTCTGACCAGCTTGCGAAAACCGGTGGGTTCCAATGAAAAAGCATGATCCGTGCCTTTCAAGGTATGGTTGAGGGTGAAGTGTTTTTCGATCACGCGGGCGCCCAGCATATAAGCCGCTATGGCCATGGCGATACCGTTGTCGTGGGAAGACAGACCGACGGTAGTTTTGGGAAAGCGCTCGCGGAAAGTTGTGATCACGTTCAGATTGAGTTCTTCGAATTCCGCCGGATAGCCTGCCGTGCACTGGAGTATACAGAGCTGCTGGTTGATGGGCATGATGGCGTCATAGGCCCGGTTGACATCCTCCATGGTTCCCCCGCCGGTGCTGAGAACCATCGGCTTTTGAAATTCGGCAATGTGTTTCAGCAACGGAATGTTTTTTAGATCCCCGGAAGCGATTTTATAAATCGGGATGTCGAGTTTGGCCAGAAAATCAGCGCTGTTGAAATCAAAGGCAGTGGAAAACATCGTAATTCCGATTTCATGAGCGTACTCCATCAGTGTCTTGTATTCAATCTCGCCGAACTCCAAAAACTCCCGATGCTCGCCGTAAGTGGCACCATAGCTGTTGGGATTGTCGTAAGGTTTGTTATATCCGGCTTTTGTAAACAGGCTCCGATTGTCTCTTTTCTGGAGTTTGACCGCGTCAGCTCCGCTTTCTTTTGCCACCCGGAACATCTCCCTGGCAGTTTCGAGATCGCCCTGATGGTTATGCCCGATCTCGGCAATAACGTAGCAATCACTGTTATCTTGAACGATTTTTCCATTCAGAGTGAGTTTGCGCATTTCGATTCCTCCCTAAACTCTTGATTGTGACTTTTTAGTTCTTGATTATTTATTTTGCAATACTTGTTCAAACAGATCGCAAATCTCTCTCACTGCACCGTGCCCGCCGGGTTTGCTGGTTTGAAAGAGCGCGCAGGGCACTACATCCTGATAGGCATCCTGAACCACAATAGGAAGTGCGACGCACTCAAGGCAAGACAGATCGTTAATATCGTTGCCCACAAAAGCGACCTCGCTCAAGGTAATCCCTTTTTCATGAGCAATGTCTTCCAGCACTGCGCGTTTGTTCTGACAGTCCTGGATACAGCGAATTTTTAATTTACGCGCCCGGGCAGATACCACGGGATTGGCCTCAGTGGAGATGATAACGGTTTCAATATCCAGTTTTTTCAGTTTTTGCAAACCAATACCATCGCTGCGAAAGCATCGTACAGCTTCGGTGCCGTTTTCGAATACAAAAACCATATTGTCGGTAAACACGCCGTCGAAATCAAAGGCAATCAGGCGGATACGACGGATAATTTCATCAATGCCATGAAATGTTCGTTTTTGGGGCATATTGGACTGTAAGCCTTTTACTCTTCACTAGGGGTTAATTCCGCACAGCTTGGGACCGGATTCAGAATCGATATCTGCTGTGGGGTGGTCGACCACGGGCTGTTCTCTGCCCGCAAGATTTTCCCATCCTTGATACGGTAGGATTTATCGGCTATTTTAGCCAGCGCCGACTGATGCGAGATGGCTATAATAGTGAGTTCTCCGCTAAGCTGTTGCAATGTATCGCAAACAGCGGCTTCGCTTACAGGATCCAGACCGCTGGTGGCCTCGTCAAAAATCAACAGTTTCGGTTTATGCACCAGGGCCCGCGCAATAGCGATACGCTGTCTTTGCCCCCCGGACAATTTGCTTCCGCGTTCGCCGACCTCGCTCTCCATAGCCTGAGGCATACTATTGACAAACTTCCATGCGCCGGCAGCACGCAGGGCGTCCTGTGCATCTGCTGCACTTAGATCGGGATCACCCAATGTAATATTGTTCAGCACCGTATCGTGCAGCAATATAGTTTCCTGGGGGATATAGCCGATCATTTTGCGCCAGTTTTTCAGATTTACCTCAGCCAGGGGCACATCGTCGATCCACACCTCGCCCTGCTGGGGCCGCAGCAGACCGGTTACCAGATCCACCAGGGTTGTTTTTCCCGATCCTGAAGGGCCTACAATGGCAATGATCCGGCCCTTGGGAAAGGTGAGCGATACATTTTGCAGCACCTGCCGGTCGTCATAGGCAAAATTCACATTTTCCAGGCGAACTGCCTGTTTCAGCGTAGGCGTCCGGTCTCCGCCCAAATCCTCGTGCTCACTTTTCACCGTTTGGAGGGTTTTCTGTAAAGACCAGTAGGCGCTTTCATTAACCATGAGTTCCTGATAACGTTCTTGAATTCTGTTCAGTCGCTTCAACAACCGGGAGATAAGAAATATCAGCACTATTACGCTGGCCAGCGACATTTGCCAGTAAGTTAACAATACGTAAATTCCGCCTGCCAGAAAGATCGTAACCAGTATTTGTTGAAAAGCTAACAGAAATTCCTTGTTCAGAATTTGTTTCTGTAACGCCTTGTTCAGGAGGATGGTCCTTTTTTTCAGTAGATGGTCGGATGCATTCTCACGCGCCATGGCCCTCAAGGGCTTTATGGACTGCAAGGTATCGATGAACAACCTCATCAGCGCTTTTCGGAGATTTGTTTGACGCCTGCCGGCGCGGCGAGATCTTTTGAGAAAGCGTTTTAATGCAAATATAATAGTAAAACCAACCGTGAGCGAGATCAATGTCGCTTGCCAGGATACCAGAAATGCCATGATGCAATAAATGAGTGCATGAAAGAACTGAGCGGTCATGATGATACCGCTCTTATAGGCTTTCGATGTCCTGCTTGTTTCGGATGATATGGAAATTGCTAGGCTTCCGGGGGATTTCCTGATAAAGTACTGCCAGCGGCAGGCACGCAGGGCCTGCAGCAATTCGAGTCGCAGGCCAGTGGCGGTCCGTGCGATGGTATATCCGATTT
>QMMS01000417.1 GCA_003647375.1 Deltaproteobacteria bacterium | reverse complement strand
CCCATAAAAATCAATGTGGTGGCACTGAAAGGGCACAATGACCAGGAACTTGTGAAAATGGCCAGGTTGTCGTTGGAATATCCTTTCCACGTCCGGTTTATAGAATACATGCCCATCGGCAATTCAAGGATGCATGCCGGCGATTCCATTCTGGCGCCTGAAATCAGAAAGCAGATCGAGGCCCTGGGGAAACTGATGCCTGTCGAGAAAAACCAGATGGACGGTCCTGCCGAGCGGTTCCGGTTTGAAGGCGCTCCCGGCGAGATCGGCTTCATCTGCCCCATGAGTCGCCATTTTTGTGCTGCGTGCAACCGCCTGCGGCTGACGGCTGACGGCCATATCAGGCCCTGCCTGCTGTCCGACCGCATGGTGGACATCAAGGGGCCTATGCGTGCCGGTTGCAGTGACGATGACATCGCCGATATCTTTAAGAAAGCTGTCGGATACAAACAGGATGCGCACCACTTCAGTGGTGACCCTGCCTTCAAGGTGACGGATCAGATGTCGGGGATCGGGGGGTGATGGAATGTGGAATGCGGAATGCGGAATTTGGGGTCGGAGTGTCAGAAGGGAGAACTTAGGGCTAATAAAATATTTGGCACAGATTACGCGGATTGCACAGATTCAATTAGCGCTGCGCGCGTTATTACGCTTCGCTGATATTTATTGTTGTCGACAGCTTAAAGCCGATATCGACAATAAATTACGCCCGAAGGGCAAATTACATGCGAAGCACTGATGACAGCCGAAGGCGTAATGACATGCGTAGCATGAACTACGCCGCAGGCAAATTACAACAAATTACAGCGCAGCGTAGTTACCATACTTGTATAAAATCCGTGATCCCTTACTTCTTCCCCGTGGCAACTTCCCTGAAAAACAGATCGTCATCGGCAAATTTGGCCGCGTCTTCCAATTTGACGGAGCCTTTTTTATAGAGGTTGGCAAGGGCAACATCCAGAGAGCCATAGTCTTCAGAGCCGGCCTGCATCTGGGAACGGATGTGGTGGGTTTTTTCTTCCCGGATACGATTCCGGATGCGATGGCTGTTGATAAGCTTTTCCAGCGCAAGGACGCGCCCCTGGCCATCCTTGAGAGGCAGCAAGCGTTGGGACAGGCAAAGCAGCAGACAGTCCGCGAGCATCATTCTGATGAGATTCTGACGGTGGGGCTCGAAGCTGTTGATGATGGTCTCTATGATGGACGTCGAATTGTTGGCGTGAATGGTGCTCAAAACCAGGTGGCCGGTGCTGGCCGCCCGCATGGCGATGGCCATACTCTCCGTGTCCCTCATTTCACCGATGACGATGACATCCGGCGCCTGTCTGAACACATGGCGCAGCCCCTCATTGAAGGACTCGGTATCCCTGCCCACTTCGCGTTGATTGATGTTGCTCATTTTATGTTTGTGCAGATACTCGACCGGATCCTCCAGGGTCAGGATGTTGCAGCGCCGGTTGTTGTTGATAATGTCCACCAGGGCACACATGGTGGTGGATTTGCCATGGCCCGCCGGTCCCCCGATGAGAATAAGACCCTGGGGCCTGAGAGCGAATTCCCTCAACCACTCGGGAAGATTGAGATCGTTCAGGGAGGGGATGGATTCGGGAAGGTTCCGCAAGGCAATGGCAGCCGAGTTCCGTTGCCTGAAAACATTGGCCCTGAAACGGCCCAGATTTGGATAGGTAACGGCGATACCGCAGTCATTTTTTTCTTCGAATACAGCCCACTCCTCTTCGGACAACAGGTCCCGTGCGTATTGTTCACAGTCAGCCGGGGTCAGGGGAGGCATGGTCAGGCGCTTCACTTCATTGCTGATTTTCAAGGCCGGCGGTGCACCGGCTGTCAGCAGCAGATCATTGGCCTTGGATTTTGACAGATATTGGAGCAGGGCTATCAGAGGCGTAATTTTACCGATTTTCTGCTGGGAGGCATCCACCATTTTTTTGATCAGTTTTCCGCTGAGGCCTCCGGCCGGATCAGCCAGAAGAACTTTTCTGACGGCTTCCATCATGAAAGAGGGCACGATGACGGGGTTTATTTTTTTCCCCAGCAGAAACCCGATTTCACTCACGGTTTCAAAGTCATGGGGATTGATCATGGCCATTGTCAGCGTGTTATCGTCAGTAGCAATAGGCAGGACCTGAAAACTGTGAAGTTTTTCCGTGGGGATCAGTTCAAGCAGGTCTTTGCTGATATTTGTCTTATACAGATTGACGGCTGGGAATCCGCTCTGCCTGGACAGAAAATCAAGCAGGTTGTCAATGGTGATGAATCTCATTTCAATCAGGATAGATCCCAGATGACCGCCATTTTGGGTTTGTTTTTGCAATGCTTTTTGCAGCTGTTCTTTGCTGATAAGCCCGTTGTCAACAAAAGCGTCTCCGATACGTTTTTTCCCATGGGGTTTCTTGCCGGTACTCTGAGGCGGGCTGGTCATATCAGGTTTCCTCCGCAATATTTGGATTGAATGGACAATTATCCGGATTTTGTATGAAATTTGATAAGCATTTTAAGAATCTACAACTACAAAGGATTTGCAAACTATAATCACAATTCAGGGAATATTGCAATGCCGGCCAATCAGCAGCTGACAGTCAGCCAACTTTGGATTTTGGTTTTTCCTTTCCTATCAATAGCCTCGGTCCTTGCACCACGAGGGGGTATGCATATAAACACTTGAATCTTTTCGGTTTACATGATAACAAATTCCCATAAGCCGCAAAAAAGGAAGGATAGAGCAATGTCGTTACTCGAAATGATCGAAGACATTCCGCTTTTTAAAAATTTTTCTGAAGAAGAAAAAAAGGCGTTTGCCAAGATGGACCACTCCATGCAGGCCTTTAACAAGGGGGACACCATCATCAAGGAGGGAGAACACTATACCTCCCTGTATCTCCTGGTACGGGGCACTGCCCAGGTGACCAGAGAGGGGTACGATAGCCCTGTGGCCGTTCTGAAGGCGGGGTCGGCTTTTGGTGAGATATCCTTTTTGACGCGCAGAGCCAGGCAGAGCAACGTGATTGCCAACGAGAATAGTCTGGCTATTAAGATAGATGATGCCTTTTTTGCCAAACTGGATCCGGCCATGCGGGATAATATTAAAAACTATTTGATAGAACTTCTGGCCAATCGGTTGGACAGCATGAATGAAGCACTGAGCAAAATAGCCAAATATGCCCGGGGATATGCGGTGCTTTAAAGGCGGGGCATGATTTGCCAGGGGCGGCTGGTGCTGCTTGACGGCAGGTTATTCATATTCGAACTTCTGTTCCAGGCTCACCTGTTCATCCTTTGTGACGATGCCCTCTTCGTACAGGATTTCCCCTATTCCGGCCCATCGCAAGTCATCAATTTTTATAATGGATGCCGGTGATTTGCTCTGCACGCTGAAAAAGGTGTATTTCAGGTTTAGGGATCCCTTTTTCAAAACCCGAAAATCTTTTCCGCCCATATAAATGTAGTGATTGGCGAGCATCAGGTAAACAAGCCCGATCAAAGCGGCATATAAGAGATATTTTTTTATCGTCTGGACCATGGTCGCAACCTCGCTTGTCTCAAATAATCATTCCAAGCACCATAAAGAAAAATAGCAGGATTTTCAATACCAAATGGGATCCGTATTGGATATAATCCTGCTATTTGATAAATATGCTTGCAAGATTCAAGGAATATCAATATCAACCCGGCGGGCCCAGGGTATGTTTTGGTTTGATATGGCGTTTTGAAAAAAATATGCACCCTGTTGTTTACGGTAGTCGGAACGCTCTTTTGACGAGCACTTTAGCTGCTTCAACAGGATCTTCAGGAAGTGATGACAGGATCATGAAAATAACACACCCATTGGACCGTGCGCATGAAAGCCCGGGCTGCCTCTCCTGCGGCAAAAGAGAGGGATTGGGCAAGCGGCGCTATTGTTCTGTTTCCTGCAGGCAGCAGCTCAGATACCAGTTGAATGTCAGGTCCGGTCTTCTTAAAGCCCTCAACACCCGGTATGCGACCTTTTATTTCACGAACAGTCTTCTGGTACTGGATATCCTGCCCTACAATGAGCCCGGGATTTTCAGTTTCCTGTATCTCAGGGAAATGGAGAACACCCCTGCCGAAGATTTTT
>QMMS01000416.1 GCA_003647375.1 Deltaproteobacteria bacterium | reverse complement strand
GATGGTACCTACACCAAAGAAGTGGCAGATATGTTCCTCCCAATTTAATTTGTAGGCCATATTTTTTTAACCGGTTATCCGAAAAACTCAAGCTGATCTGTCTTGGCGGTCTGCGGAAATTCGATTTAAAGCCGGCCAAAACTCGCTCCTAAGGCGCCGTAAGGCCCGCCGCTGCCATTCGTATTTAAACAAGTTTTTTAAAAAAGTCTGGTTATATCTTTGTAACCATATAGTTTATGTTGCGGGCCTAACGGTGCCTAACGATCTCAGACAGTTGCCCGACTTTAAAACGAACCCCCGCAGACCTCTGTACGCGGTATCGCTTGAGCTCTATAGCTAACCGCATTTATTTAAAGAAGCGACAACGTCGTGTTTGATAAAATCGTTTCAACGATTTTATTGATATTGACATCTCAGTCGTATCAATTGTAGTGGTAAAAAATCGCTCAGTTAGAGTGGAAATTCCGAAGGGTGTCCGAGCGGCTTAAGGAGCCGGTCTCGAAAACCGGTGAATGCGCAAGCGTTCCGTGGGTTCAAATCCCACCCCTTCGGCCAATAAAATCGTAGGATCGATTTTATCGAACGCGACATTGTCGCTATAGGGCGAAAGGCAAATTAAAATGTCTCCTCCACCTTGCCAACTTTCCATATTAGAACTCATTGGGTAGTCAACTTATAAACGAATGTACGTCCCCTAAATCGCGTCCCCTAAATCGGCTTATGAGCGGCGCAGCCGCGTCCGATAAAATCATGAAATGATTTTATTACCAGTGTGGTTGATTTCCAATCCCGTGTCCCATCACTTCTAACGTATCCTGGACAACCACGAAGGAATTGGGGTCAATATCCTGAGCGATTCGCTTGATGCGGGGCAATTCCCGCATACTCACGATGGCATACAAGATTTTTTCAGCCTTGCCGCTATACCCACCCTGACCATGGAGAAAGGTAACGCCCCGATTCATCCGGTGCAGAATTTCTTCTGAGATCTTAGCCCACTGATCCGAGATGATGAGAACGGCCTTGCGTTTGCTGAGTCCTGTGATGACGAGATCCAGCATGCGTGCGGTGATATAGATATAGATGAACGAATAGAGCGCAGTTTCAAGGGAAAACAATAGGGTCGTCACCGTTAGGACAACGGCGTTGATGGTTAAAAACGTTTTCCCGAGGGCAATGGAAAATCGTTTTAACAGAACTACCGAGAGAATATCCAACCCTCCGGCAGAGCCGCGGGACCTGAGGGTCAGTCCGGCGCCGATACCCGTAAGGATGCCTGCAAAAATGGTGGCCAGGAGTTTGTCCTGTAATGGAATGTTTACGTGGACCCATTCAAGAGTACCGGTTAAGGTCAGCATGCCGACAATGCTGTAAATAAAGAAGCGGCGACCCACAAAGGCCCAACCAATAGCAAAAAGGGGTATGTTCAGAAGCAAATAGAGGGGTGCCACCGGCAGAAACGAAAAAATGTAATGAAGCAAGAGTGCCGTACCGGTGACGCCGCCACTCAGAAACTGATGGGGTATGACGATACCGTTGACGGCCACGGCAATCAGCGTGTTCCCAAGGCCTATCAAAACGAGGTTTTTAATGATATCAATAGCAATGTCGAATTTTCGGGTATGGTTTTTTATGTCTGCGTTCATGCGTATTCTCCTTTTAGGATCAATCCGCGCAAAGCTACGTCGTGTCCTCGGGTTGTCAAGGCCGGCAGACCATATCTTGACATTTTTTTCACGCTATGACATTTTGACAGGTGATTCCGGTTGGTGTGTCAACGGATGTCGCCAAGGGTGTTATAAGTATAACAAGTTGATATCATATGATAAAACACTTTTATAATTTATGAATGTGTTGTATTGAAAAAAAATCTCACATAATCGTTGATCAATAGGCCCAAAAACATTATAACCCCATCCCTGTACAGATTGATGACCCATAAAAAATACGGAGAGATGTCCGAGAGGCTGAAGGAGCACGACTGGAAATCGTGTGTGCTGTTAATAGCGGCACCGAGGGTTCGAATCCCTCTCTCTCCGCCATTTTCGTATGACAAGCCCGTACCGGATTCAATGGGTCACAGCATCTGCGAATAAACAGGAGTACTTTTCAGAGGTCTCAGCATTTTTCTGAGGGTTTCCCATCCATGTCTTACTTGGTTCTTGCAAGAAAATACCGTCCACAAACCTTCGATGAGGTCGTGGCACAAACACATGTCACCCAGACGCTGAAAAATGCCATTTCATCGGACCGATTGGCCCATGCGATCCTGTTCACCGGTCCCAGGGGTACCGGTAAAACGACCATCGCACGGATACTGGCCAAGGCAATGAACTGTGAAGCAGGCCCTGCACCGGTACCCTGCAACACCTGTCGTTCATGTTCTGAGATTACTTCCGGAAGCGCCACGGATGTTTTCGAGATCGATGGTGCATCGAACAATGGTGTGGAACAAGTCAGAGATATCCGGGAAAATATCAAGTACCTGCCGGCGCACAGTTCTTACAAAATTTATATTATTGATGAAGTCCACATGTTGAGCACGGCCGCTTTCAATGCCTTGTTGAAAACCCTGGAGGAACCGCCCGCCCATGTCATTTTCCTGCTTGCAACAACTGAGCCGAGAAAAATTCCGATTACCATCCTGTCCCGGTGTCAGCGGTATGACCTGAAACGGATCGAGACTTCCGACATAACCGAGCACCTGATGTCAATCTGCCGGAAAGAAGGTCTTGATATTGCCGATGAGAGTTTTGATCTTGTCGCCAGGGAAGCCGACGGCAGTATGCGGGACGCCTTGAGTCTCCTCGATCAGGTGACCACCGGTGCCGGCGGGACCGTAACACACAGCGAAATTCTGGATGTCCTGGGAGTGGTCGATCGGGCAGTTGTATTCGAACTGGCAGATGCGACATTCCGAGGAGATGCCCCGCGGATTCTGAAAATCATTGATACGGTTTATCGGCACGGCCATAGCATCGTCGACCTGTATACCCGTTTAATCGAGCATTTCAGAAACCTGTTGGTGGTCAAATTGAGCCCTGAATATCATAAACTTATGGACCTTCCTTCCCACGAGATCGATATTCTGCAGAATCAGGTTCAGGGGGTTTCCCCGCTGCACTTGAATCAAGTCCTGGGGGTGCTCTTTGGAGAAGAACGTACCATCAAGTGGTCTTCACGACCCCAGATGGCGCTTGAAGTGGTGATGATCAAGTTGCTCAATATAAGGCCGGCGCTGCCCATCGATGACCTGATTGAAAAGCTTGATGACATTCAGAAACAATTTTCGTCGGTGCAGGATCTTTCCTTGTCTGAAACGCAAAAAAGGTTTGAAACCGTTGTTGAGCCATCTGTCATAAAACCACAGACAGACCGGCAGAAGAACGCATCTCTTGCAGAACCAACCTTGTCGGATCCGGTATCATCTGTGCCCGGTGACGAAGCAGATCCATGGCAGTCAATCCTGGATGTTATTGCGGAACGGTATCCGTCTCTGGCTCCTAATCTGGCCCATTCCAGGCTGGTAAAGCTGTCTGAGAAGACACTTGAAATCGAGGTTAACGGTAGCGATTTTAATTACAAACGTATGCAGCGAAAAGAAAATGTCAAAATACTCGAGAGTGTTTCCCAGTCTTTTTTCGGGCGACAGATGAACGTCGTAATTCATGCCGGGGTAAACATGAACGGTCAACCCAAAAGAGAAAAAATCGATGCAGTAAACCGATTGAAGAAGGATCTTCTGCACCATCCCCTGGTGGCAGATGCCATCGAGATCTTCAATGGAAAGCTGGTGGATATAAAAACAGGTTAATTCCTTAAGTGCAAAATTTGTGTATTTTGTGACAAAAAAAATTCAAGCAATCACGAAAACACGAAATCTGAAAAACACGAAAATTTTCATGGTCTTTTTCGTGGTCACGCGGCGCAAGCGCCTGCGCTGCGCGTTCGTACTTTCGTGATTTCGTGATAAAAAATCTTTTTCTTTTCCGGTTTATCCGGGTTGGGAGGTATAAAAATGAAGGGTATGGGTAAAATGATGAAACAGGCTCAGCAGCTTCAGTCAAAAATGCTGAGAATGCAGGAAGAGCTTGCGGACAAGACCGTGGAAGCCAGCGCCGGTGGCGG
>QMMS01000415.1 GCA_003647375.1 Deltaproteobacteria bacterium | reverse complement strand
TGTAACCTCTTGTTTCAAATCATAATTATTAACAACCTCATCTAAAACTTTTTTGGCGATGGCTTTCTTTTCTTTTTTGGTCAGACGTTGCCAGTGGGGATACCGTGTTTTCAGTTGTTTTCTAATCTCGGCTTTGATAGCTTTGTGATGCATGGGAAAGTCTCCTTTGGGCAAATTTTTGTGGTGAATCTTTACCCATTTTATAGAGGCTTTCTCATGCTTAAACAACTGTTTTCTTACACTTTAATCTACATTGTTTTAACACCCTTATCTATTGTAGATGCACATAATATTTCTTTGTAAATTCTTATAAATTCGATTATATCCATATCGCAATATGTTAACAACAGCGTGGTACACGCTGTTATACTCAGTGTCTCTGAGATCTCTGCGAGAGAAAATTTTACATGATCGACAAATACTTCAAACAGAACGTTTTCGGCATATCGGGCGTCGAGTTTTTATGGGGCTTGGGCTTGCCCGTGGTGATCGAATCCACGTTCCTGCAGCTTTTTCTGAAAAGCCTGGGCGCTTCGAGCTTTGCCATCGGGTTCATACCGGCCTTTTTTTTCGCAGGGTGCTCGGTTTTCGGCCTGCTTTCCAGCTATTTCACCTCGGACATGGCCTTCAAACGCAATGCGGTTATCTGGCTGCACGTGGTTTCCGGGATGTCCCTGCTCTTTTTCGGCTGCGTTCTCTTCGTGTTCGGCAAGATCACGGCCATTATCCTCGTATTTTTCATTTCCTACGCGATTTTCTCGGTGTGCATCGGCATGACCGTGCCGGTATGGCTGAACTATGCCGTCAACATGTTTTCCGCAAAACGCACGGTGACCGGTTTTGCATACATGATGCTCGCCCAGCATGTGGCGCGGTTGATCAGCAGCGTTCTGATCGTTCAGTGGGTGGAGAAATATTCGTTCTCCTTAAAGGCTTCATCCTTGATATTCATGGCCGTGGGCACCTTGTTTGCATTGAGCGCCGTGCTGTTTCTGTTTACCCGGGAGGTGGCCCGGGATGGAAAGAAGAACGATCGCGGGGGCCGCTCCCTGGTCCGCTACACCATCGACTCCGTGCGTGATATTTTAAAAAACAGGAATTTCCTCTGTTTCCTGGCAGCGGACATGGATTATTTCGTGGTGGTGACCGCCATTTCTTATTATGCGATATATGCCACTTCCTTCTGCGGGATCCGGCCGTCGGTCGCTGCCGGCATGTTCGTTGGTTTTTTATATGCAGGCGCCATCCTCACCAATATTGTCCTGGGGACCCTGGGATTCCTCAGTATGCGCAACAAGTATATACTGTCCAAGGGGGCGGCGGTTGCAGCCATGCTCCTGATCGTTTTATTCCAGGATGCCTGGAGTTTTCTGCTGGCATCTTTTCTGTTCGGCTTGTGCCGGGGGACCCGTTCGATTGTGTTCGGGCCGGCTGTAGGAAAATTGTCCGGATTGAGCGATACCACAAGCTATTTTGCCGTGGCACCCCTTTTAACCCTTGTGTTTGCCATGGGATTGCCTTTGGCGTTCGGGAGGTTCCTGGACCATTTTGCCTGGCTGGAGGGCGATTCCTATAGGATCGTTTTCAGCGTGTCGGTTGTGCTGATTGTGAGTACGCTCTTTTTTTTGCTAAGAGTTGATTTCGATTAATTCCTGAATCATGCATGAAATTTAATGATTTTTTTGCAAATATGCATTTATTGCGGTTTCAGAAGCTTATTCAACCTAATTCCATCTAACCTACTATATTTAATGGATATTAGTCCCATTTAATCATCAAATATCACCCGAAGGGCGGACCGGAGACTCCCATACGCGGCGTTACTAAGGATTCGAAGTAAAACCACTACGACTTCACCCTTAGATGCCTTGCCTATGGAAGCCTTCGGTCCGTGCAAGATCCAGATGATGTCGCCTGCTTCGTTAGAATGCGCAGAGAAAACAGAGATTTGATATGTATGTATTGCCATGGAATGGAATAAGGTTTTAAAAGAAGAATATCTCAGCTCTGTGAGAGAAAAATTATTTTCAGTATGCATATGAATAACAGGAGGATTCAGTGAGTAAGGATCTAACATACAAATCAGCCACACAGCTGCTGCAGGACATCCAGGAGCGGCGCATTAGCTGTATTGACCTTTTGGAAGCGTTTGTCGAGAAGATTGAACAGAAAAATCCGGACATCAATGCGGTGGTGGCCACTGATTTCCAGACAGCCAGGAAAAGAGCACGAGCAGCGGATGAGGCCCTTAAAAAAGGCGACGTTTGGGGGCCTTTGCACGGGTTGCCCATGACTATCAAAGACTGCTTCGAGGTTGCGGGCATGCCCTGCACGGCAGGCCTGCCGCTGCTGAAAGACTATGTACCCGAACAGAATGCAGATGCGGTACAGTCCCTGGTGGACGCGGGTGCCGTGGTCATGGGCAAGACCAACGTGCCCATGGGCGGTATGGATTTCCAGAGCTACAATGACGTGTACGGCCAGACCAACAACCCCTGGGATCTCTCCCGGACACCCGGCGGATCTTCCGGTGGGGCTGCCGCAGCCCTGGCTGCCGGCATGACGTCCCTGGAATTGGGCAGCGACCTTGGCGGTTCCATCAGGTTGCCGGCGCACTTCTGCGGCGTGTTTGGCCACAAATCCAGCTTCAATATCATTCCCAAGCAGGGACACGTACCGTTGAGCCCGGGATTGTTTCCTCCGGATTATGCGTCCGGTATCGATGTCGCCGTAGCCGGCCCCATGGCACGGAGCGCCCATGATCTCGATTTGGCCATGGACCTCCTGGTCAGGCCTGACCGGGCGCAACAAGCTGCCTGGCAGATCAATCTGCCTTTACCCATCCATAAATGTCTCAAGGATTACCGTATCGGCCTGTGGCTGGACGACCCGTTCTGTCCGGTGGATGCAGCTGTCGGCAGTGTTATCCAGAACCTGGCGGACGCTCTTGCCAGAGCCGGTGCCGATGTCGTTGAAAGCAAGCCCGACATCGATTTCAGACACAGTCACGCTGTTTTTGTGGCTCTTTTTTCGGCTGTGGGATCAGCGGAACTGCCGCAAAAACTGTATGACCGCCTGAAGGCCGAGGCCGGAAATACTGATGACCAGGGCGACGATCCCCGCGCGCGGTATGTCAGGGGCGTCACGCAAAGCCATTGTGACTGGCTGAAAATGGATTTGGAACGGCAAAAACTGCGTCAGCAGTGGGCCACGTATTTTGACGGGGTGGATGCCCTGCTGTGCCCGTCGGCACCCATAGCCGCTTTTCCCCATGACCACGGTAAATTTTATGATCGTATCCTGGCGGTCAACAACGTGGATCGGCCCTTTGCTAACACCGTATACACCTGGTCGGGTCTGGCCGGTGTGGCAAATCTTCCCTCAACAGCTGTCCCTGCAGGAATTTCACAGGAAGGCCTCCCGGTGGGCGCCCAGATTGTGGGCCCCTATCTTGGTGACCGGTCAACGATTCAGATGGCCCGGTTTATCGAAGACGAAATAGGCGGGTTTGTGGCACCACCTGAATCAGCTTGAACCTAAAAAGAGCGTTTCAAATTTTAACAATGTTTAGAAAATATTTTCCTTGTAGCTGCGGCAAACTCGACAATCGCTCAATTTAGGTTGAAAAATAGCTATTCCTTTGATAAAATTGACTTTACGCCGCTAATTAACACGGCAAAAGTTAGCTCTGCGTCCACCAAATAAGTAATAAAAATCACTCCCGTATCAACGAGAGTCCAGTTATACCGGTTGTCATAAATATGTTCCGATACAAATTAGTTTCGAAACGTTATTGTGCCAAACGCTATAATTGTCCTGGATTCCCGCTTTCGCGGGAATGACAGCCGACAGTATTGTATAAAATCGTGGGACACGATTTTATGCGGGATAATTTTTTAAACACCGGGCTTGGACACCGGGTTTTCAGGGGGGCTCTCGTGGCCATCAAATCCAAAGCTTTGGAAGCCAACATTGCGGACTATCATGTGGATGTGAGCGTCGATCCCAAGTATGAGGCCCTGCAGGGGGCCATGTCCAAATATTACGGGATCATGGAAGGGTTGAGTACCTTTTTAAAGGAACTGTCCCACCCCTATAAAAACTGGCAGTTCATTGTTAACGAAGCCCGCGGTTATT
>QMMS01000414.1 GCA_003647375.1 Deltaproteobacteria bacterium | reverse complement strand
TGATGAAAAAATGATCTACCTTATTTCACAAAGGGAAATGATCGGCAATTTATCCGGCGCCATTCATGGATACGAATTCACAGGCTTCATCGGGGAGGTCTACAAGTTGTTTCCTTTCCCAGAGAGCCATGCAGGTTTTAAGCAAAAACCCTATAGTTGTATAAACAACATGGCAAAGCTTAGATAACGAGTTGTTATTATATGCAATATCGTAGCGGTAGCGCCATTACCTGGATATTGCCCCCAGGTGAACTCTTCCGTCTTCGCTCTTCGAGCTACGACGGGACAAGAAGGATGGTGTCTTTTTTACCATGTTGTTTACCCTTGCGGGAAAGCCGGAGAACTTCAGATCCTTGCCTGGCACGCCACAGGCGTGGTTGCTGAGGGTTCGAAGTAAAAAACTACGTCTTCACCCTCAGGCGCCTTGGCTCTGAAGCCCTCCGGCTTTTGCAACGCTAGGGTTTATCAAGACAATGCGTAAGATGAAAAGGATGCACATCCATGGACAATGACTTCTTGTATCGAGATGTTCCAGCCCTTGGGCGTCGGGTGTTCCGGCTCGGTTTAGCTACTAACTATGGTGTTGAGGGCGTTGATTTAGACTGGGCCCTGGAGCAGGGAGTAAACTATGTCTTTTGGACACCCAACGCACGACATGTAACGAAGTCACTCCAAGCGGCCTTAAAGCGTGACAGGGAATCCCTTGTCTTGGCTTGTGGACCAACCACAGGATATTATGGAGGAGGTATCAGACGCGCCTGTGAACGGTTGCTTAAAAAGCTCGACACGGAGTATATCGATATTTTTCAGCTTTTTTGGCTTGGTCGTACGAGTGCCTGGACACCATCCACGATTGACGCATTGGTATCCCTTCGAGAGTCAGGCATGGTTCGGGCCATTGGTGTGAGCATTCACGACCGGAAACGGGCTGGCAAGCTCGCCGAAGATTCCCCGCTGGATATGCTTATGGTCCGCTATAATGCCGCTCATACAGGTGCCGAACAGGACATTTTTCCCCACCTTGCCAAACACAAACCTACTATTGTCGCCTATACAGCCACACGGTGGCGTGGTCTTCTTAAGCGTCCAAAAGATTGGAACGGCCCTATCATGACCGCTTCTGACTGCTATCGTTTCTGCCTGTCTAATCCCAATGTTGATCTGGTCCTCACGGGCCCCAAAAACCGCCAGCAACTCCAGGAGAATATAAGCAATCTTCGGGAAAAAGGTCCCTTGTCAGAGGAAGAATACCGCTGGATCAGGGAGTTCGGGCAGGTTGTTCACAGAGGTAGTTCGCGGTTTACATTTAGGTTTTAAAGCCAGACTTATCAAAGGTTTACGGGATTATATAAACCAACTTCAGTCATTTCTACATCATAGCTTGTGTTACACAATCACAATCTGAGGAGTATCGCCGGGGTTGATATAGTCACCTGTTTTACAGTGAGGCTCATTTTCATATGCCTGGTGTTTGTTGTCAAATCCAATCACGGCCAAGTTGCTCATCATCTTTTCCTTATGATATGTTCCATGGTTCTACCCGGCTACTGAGTGGCAGGGCTTTGTAACCCCAATTGCCCGATACTCTTAATATTGCAGGGATGCGCATTGTGCGCACCGAGATGAACAAATGGCGCCAGCAATCCAAGCGGGCCGATCACAAAGCTGC
This sequence comes from Deltaproteobacteria bacterium, assembly GCA_003647375.1. The sequence continues at coordinate 2,487 of QMMS01000414.1, read as the reverse complement.
TGAGGCCCAGAGCACCTTTTTTTAATACAGAAAGTTTATCCGGCTTCACCTTGGCATCTAAAATGGTACCGCCGACTCGTAAATTGGTACCAAGCTCCAGCAGGCCGGGATGTCTTGGCGTCGGCATTAGCAAAAAGTCAATCTTTTCCGTGCCCAAATTGATTTCGCCCTCACCCTCCAGGATGCCGGCCCGGGTGTTGAACACAAAGGCCTTGCTGGCGGCAACTCCGGACTTGATATCGAACTGAATCACGGCACATTGGATCTGTTTTACCTCTTTTGGATTCCCCCATAAATTAAAGATCTTACTGGATAGATCCACGGAGAGCATGTCGAGATATTTAATCAGATACCCTTGACCCATGACGATACCGATGGCGCCATCGAGATTGGCCATCAGGCTGTGAACCGAATCCCCTTTGCTGTTCAGATGAGTCGCTAGGTCAACAGTACCCTGAACTTGATCGTTCAACCCGATTTCCCTGTGAAATCTGCCCAGGTCGAAGTTTTGAACGAGGAAATTCGTGTTAATCCGGGTCGGTGAGCCATGGTTGATATGAAGCTTGCCCGAAAATTTCGTCTGCTCATGGCTCGCTTCAAACTTGTCGATTTTGAAATCACTGTCCTCAAGCTTGAGTGTCAGGTGGCCAAGCTCAAAGCGCACGTCTTTGGCATGGATATTCTCGGCGTTTAATACGATATCGGCGTCCACCTTTTCGAGGAAGTCTAAAGGCAGGGGATCATCCGAAAACATACGGTCCTTCTGCTGGGATTTATTGGCCGTCTTTTGCTCGTCCTGCTCTAAACTTTTCATCAGAGCGGTGAAATCGATCATCGACGACTCCAGGCCTATTGTAATTTTGGGACGCTTGCGAAACTCAAATTTGACCAGGCCGGCAAAATCGCTCTTATCTACCGTTGCTGAAACCTCGTTCAGCGTAATGGTGTTGGCCGAACCCGAGAGCTTGGCGTTTATATCGAAGGGTCCCAGCCCGGGCAGCTCTGTTTCGAACAGCGTCCCGATTTCGGCCAGCTCCTTGCCGGATAGCCGGGACTGCAGGTCCATGCCTGCGAGGGTGAGCAGATCTTTGACCGTACCTGTTAAGGACAAGCGCATGCTGCCCCGGCGGGCGCTGCCCTGAGCTCTCTGCAGCGTAAGTGCTTCAGTGGAACCGGTCAGCCGCCCTTGAATCTCGAACTCGTCGGTTGCAGGAAGTTTTACTCCGATGACCTTGCCAAATTCTTCCAGATTTTTGCCGTTTAATCTGGACTGCAGGTCCATCCCATTGAGAGTGAGCAGATTCTGTACCACACCGTTTGCTGTAAAGTGCAGACTACCAAGTATAGCGGCAGCCTTGGCATTTTTCATTGTCAGGGCTTTGCCGGAGCCGGTCAGGTGTCCTTGAATTTCAAATTGATCGGTTACAGTAAGCTCAAGATCCAGCACGGACCCAAGAGCCGCAAAATTTTTGCCTGCCAGCTGGACCTCTGCATCGACACCCTGAAGGTTTAAAACATCGTCAATTGCACCATTAATTTCGATCCCAGTGTTTGCCAGATTTCCCGACAACTGCAGCGGGAAGCGCTTATGCGCCAATAAATTGTGAATCCGCCCGGTTTTACCGGACAGCCTGAGCTGCTGCCCGTTATAATCGGCCTCTAGGTTGAGCGCCATGGTATCTTCAGTCCCCTTCCGGATAAGTGCCAGGCTCGCTATTGAGATCTGCGTTGGCGACGCTGTCTGATGCCGGTGAAATGTAAAATGCAGATTTTCGATGCTGACCCGGCTTACTTCGATCGCGTTTGGTTCAAAAATCCCGATGCTGCCGGTAGCGTTGCTGCCTGTAAGAAAGTTCCAATTCCCCTGTGCCTTGGGCCCCGTTTCAAGCAATACCTTGACACCGGCAAGGCTGATATACTTTACTTTTACATTCTTAAACAACAGCGGTACCAGCCGGACCTGGGCCTGCAGTTTCTCTATTTCGATCATTTGCGGCTGCGAGCCCCAGGTGGCGTTGGCAAGCGCTGCATCCGTCACCACCAGCGCCGGCGCAAAACCGATCTCGAGGTTTATGTCGCCACCCAGACTCAGTTTGCGGCCCGTGGCATCCTCAACCATTCTAGCAACCAGCGGCTTTAGTTCATTGTAGTCATAGGTAATCAGGTAAACATAGGCGGCTGCAATCGAGATAACTATCGTCAATACACCGATGGTTACAAACCATTTCCAACGCATGAGATTCCTTTCTCTAAGCCGTATGAAACGATGGAAGATCTCGGATAATACATGCACCCGACCGGGGTGTAATCTGTTCTTGAGAGATACTTCAATACTGGGGTGTAGACAAATGCATCTACCTTAATTTTGATATTCTGGCTGCCAATAGACTTCGCTTTAGTTATGTCAACCATTTGTTATTTTTAGATTTCCCACTATGTTACATAGTCTTTAATTGGGAGCGGGCGCCATGCTTAATCTAATCTTTA
>QMMS01000413.1 GCA_003647375.1 Deltaproteobacteria bacterium | reverse complement strand
TACAACCATTTGCATCGGTGATGGCCACCTGATACAAACCAGCCAGAAGATCGGTCAGATCCTGATTTGTGGAGCCATTTGACGAGGCAAATTGGTAAGGCGCCGTACCCCCTGTAACAGACAGGGTAATGGTACCTGTAGCTTCTCCATGGCAACTTACATCAGTTGCAGAACCAGTCGCACTTAATGCTTCAGCCGGTTCGGTCACAGTAAATTCTTCCGTAATGGAACAACCGTTGGCATCGGTAATGGACACCTGGTAAACACCAGCCAGAAGATCTGTCAGATCTTGGTTGTTTGAACCATTTGACCAGGTAAATTGATAGGGTGCCATTCCACCTGTAACAGACAGTAATATGCTGCCATTTGCTTCACCTGTGCAGGTCACATTAGTCACAGTACCTGTTGCGAATATTTCATCCGCCGGTTCTGACACTATATAGTTAGCAATGGCATTACAGCCATTGGCATCCCGAACATTCACTATGTAATTTCCAGCAACAATATCAGTTAGATTTTGGGAAGTCTGACCACTATTCCACTGATAGGTATATTCAGGAGTTCCTCCCGAAACTATTAGCGAAATGCTCCCATTTGCTTCTCCTTTACAAGTGGCATCAATAGCCTCGCCCTGTATGGAAATAGATTCAGGTGCTTTCACAGAGTCGGAGAGCTCAAACACGCATCCCTGACCATCTGTAATGCTTACTTCGTAGAGATCTTCGCAAAGACCACTGAGGAAATCACCTGTTTGACCATTACTCCATTGATAAGTGAATGAGCCATCTCCTCCGGCTCCCATGGCAATGGCATAGCCGTTACACATACCGGGACAGGTCACATCAGAGACACTCATACTACCTGTTAGTACTGTTGCCCAATTTAATTCCTGAGATGCAGTTGATGTGCATCCATTGGCGTCGGTGACAGTCACCTCGTAGGTATCCGCACAGAGATCCGCCAGATTGCTTTCAGTGGATCCATGGCTCCATGCGTAGGAGTAGGGTGCGGTTCCACCTGTCACTTCAACACCGATTGTACCATTACAAACACCTTCGCAGGCGGGATTGATGGCGGTGAGGGTGATTTTCAGTGGTTCCGGATTCACCAATTCTGCAGTGCCGATTATTTCACATTTATTGAAATCTTTAATAGTTAATGTGTAGTTACCGGCTATTAGATTATTATTTACAGAAGCGCTGGCTCCGTTTGACCAGATGTAAGTATAGGGAGTAGTTCCTCCTGTTACTACTGCTTCAGCAGATCCATTGGCTTCACCATTACAGGCAGGATCCTCAGAGGTAATGTTTAGTATCAGAAGTTCAGGATCGGATATTTCGACCAGTGTGACCTCTTCACATCCCGATACATCCGAGGTGGTCAGTGTATAACTTCCGGCAGCGAGCCCGGTCAGGTCTTGCGAGGATTCACCATTGTCCCACTGGTAAACATAAGGTTCCAGTCCGCCAGATACGGTGATATCAATGCTGGCATCACTGTTACCTGCACAGCTGGGTCCAGATAGAATTGAATTGACTACAAGGGCCTCTGGCTCTTTTACCTCAGCGATTCCAAATTCAACACAACCATTATCGTCGGTAGCACTGAGGGTATAGATGGCGCTATTGGCGCCGGAAAGATGTTGCGTAGTATCCCCATTGTCCCAGGAGTAGCTAAAAGGTGCGGTTCCACCAGTTATAGCTGTGGAGATTGAACCATCAGCAGATCCATTACAACTTACAGCTTGAGGAGTAAGTGTTAATGATATGGTTTCTGGTTCATTGATGGTGAAGGAAGAGTCGGAGGTGCAACCATCCGCATCGCTTAATGTTACTGAATAGTCATCCGCACATAAGCCAAACTGGAAGAGACCTGAGGCACCATTGCTCCAACTGTAGGTATAAGGAGCCTTACCTCCAAAAGCTGATGCCCTGGCAACCCCATTGCAATTGCTGTTGCAGGTTACATCATTCGTGCTGAGTGATAATACCAATGTGGATGCTGATTCAATGGTAAAGGTGTCTTCTGCTACGCAGCCATTGGCATCAGTAACATCTATAGAGTATCCACCTTCGTTAAGATTCTGTAAGGATGATTCGGATGCTCCATTGGACCATAGATAGGTGTATGGGGAGGCTCCCCCGCTTATACTCAGTGTAATACTTCCATCACTTCCACCCTGACAGGTGACAGATTGAACGGTGGAATTCACAGATATTGCTTCCGGTTCACTCAGGGTAGTAAATGCGGTTGCAATCGTTCCATTGGCATCTGTCACTGTTACCGTATAGGTATCAGCCGACAGGCTATTGATATCTTCTGTGATGGCTCCACTGGTCCACAGAATGATGTAGGGTGCCACCCCTCCGATAATGGTTAAGTCTATGGCCCCATCGTTGCTGTTGAAGCAGCTTAAATCGGTTGGGTCGAGTGAGATGGAAATGGTATTTGATCCATCTATAAAGATGCTATCCTGGATTGCGTTCAGGTATTTGTCCCGAACAGTCACATAGTGCATGCCAGGCAGCAATCCAGATGTGCTATCGGTTGTAGCTCCATCGGACCATTGGTAATAGAAAGGAGCGACTCCCTGATCAATAGCTACCGAAGCAGAACCATCGGGGCAGGCAGCACAAGAGGCAGCAATGCCTGAAACAGTAATTTGAAGTTCAGGAATTACCACTTCCACACTATCCACAATGCTGCAAGTATTTGCATCTGTGATTGTCACAGATTGCCATCCGGCTTCCAAACCTGTTACCATTTCGACAGTCTCCCCATTCTCCCACAGAATGGTGTATGGAGAAAGACCGCCTGTAATATCTACCTCTGCTGTATCAACCGATGTAGTTAGGTTGGCATGCAGTTGATTAAACATCTCCACTGAGTCTGTGCTGGTAGCCGTGCATCCTGAAGAAGCAGTTGCTCGCAGTTCAACTTCATATTTTCCGGAGCTGGCATATGGATGAGTTGGTGAAGCCAACAATGAGCTTTCACCATCTCCAAAGCTCCAGTCATAGGTTAAAGAACCACTCTCAATGGTGGAGTTGTTGGCGAAGATGACCTCTTCACCAAAACAGGCATCTTCTGCTGAGAAACCAACCTGAGGTGTGGCCAGCAGATCAACCTCTTTTGTAGTATCCCCGTAACAACCTATATCGGTATATGCCCTTAAGGTTACATTGTACACCCCGGAAGTGGCAAATGTGTGCAGTGGATTTTGTACAGTGGCGGTATCTCCATCCTCGAATAACCATTCGTAATTGGTTATAGAACCATTTGCCACAGTTGCGTTGCCCATAAACGGGATATCCGTACCCGCACAATCGGAGACAAAGCTAAAGTTCACGTCTGGCACATCGCTACTGTAACGTAAAATTTCCAGCGTGTCGTTGTTAATGTTATCGTCGTGTGAGCCAATGAGCCAAATCTTAAAATCGTATGTACCATGTCCGGCCAGGTTCTCTCTGGTAGGAAAGGTATACGTAATATCGTTTGCGATCTCTCCTGGAACTGTTCCCTTATGCACAGTCCCTCCATTCACCTGGTAAGCTACCTGAAGATCGATAAAGGGCACATCCCCAAACTGCCTGATCAGTATGGTCACCGAATCACTGGTTCCAAGACCGCAACTCAGGGTCGGGCTTACCAGTTGAGTGATCCCAAAATCAACCAGGTATTCATCTGCTCCCACGTCAGGGGCCGCCTGATTTCGTACTTCCCCATCGATATCCAGCGTGATGCCAGAAGCCGATATACCAGCTCCATTAATTGATCGCTGTGAGGGGCGCAGTTCAGTTTCACTTAAATAGAAAGGATTCAGCAGATTGGAGTTTGCATCGGCATTGATGGCCGCACCCCAGGATCCCAAATCAGAAAACAGCGTCCCCATATAAGATCCAAACTCATCACCCGAGCTGTAGAAGTCATTATAATCCCAATCGCTGCCAGCAATACTGATGTCCAGCTTAGCCGCAAGACCGCCTCCTTCATTGGCAAAGATGTTGTTTTTTACTGTGTAGTTATTACCTCCTAAGACCTCAAGTCCGACGCCATTGGCTATGTCTGTACCAGTGATATTGATGGAGTTAAATACGATTTCTGATCCGGAACCATCAGCTTGGAGGCTGATCCCTTTGGCAATGCCCACGCCTTC
>QMMS01000412.1 GCA_003647375.1 Deltaproteobacteria bacterium | reverse complement strand
TAACAGCCGGTCCCAGATCATGGAGTGCTTCGACACCATCCACAAATTCTCCCATAATCTTGAAAAGGCGCCACGATTCTCCCAGTTTAAAATCATCGATGACAAATTGTTTTTCCATTATTTCCTCAAACCCTGGTTTAGACTGCAGGCTATCAGGTGCCTTTCGCTCACTGCCGTCAGCCACCCTCCAACCCTTGTATCACCCTCGAACCCTTGTATCACCCTTATATCACCCTCAAACCCTCCCAGCGAACCGCCGGGCGGTTTAAACCCGTCACCCTTTCCCGTTGTAACCGATGATCACCCTTCCCTGATCAACGATCACCGGGACCTTTCGGTCTCCCTTTGAATATGTCAACATGCTCTCCATCTGTGCCTTATCCGATAATACGTCGTGATACTCAACGTTTCGACCTTTTTTTTTAAAAGCTTCCCGAGCCTCGGTGGTATAGGGTCATGTATTTTTCCCGAAGATAACGACCTTTTTTGACATGGGGATCTCCTTGCTGAATATAAGTGTCCATTCATAAATGGTCTTTCCACACCCTGCCGGCGTTGGGCGCCATGATTTAACGCCTCAAAATAGCACGCTATTCCTCCGGGTTAAATCTGACGCCCGCCTTGCCAGAACGCGAAAATCCCTATTTCTTCACGGACACTAATTAAACTGAACATTTTAAATTTTAGAAATGGTTAATTGGGGCAAAAGTTAAAAATGCCCTGTAAACTCAGATAATTATCATAGAAAGATTTTAATTAGCAGTAAATCCGGCGAATGTCAACGATTGCGGATTGACAATTGCACGACGAATTGATTAAATCGGGCGCCAATTAATTATAGGCTGTTAGGCTGTAGACTTTTAGGCTGTTAGACTGTAAACTGTCAGCGGTTTATAGTTTAAAAACCTACAGCCTAAAAGACTACGATATCATGCGTGAAACCGGACAGGCATTTTCAAAAGACGTTACCGTGGTCAATGATCTCGGACTGCATGCACGATCGGCGGCAAAAATTGCCGAAATTGCCAGGGATGCGGTCTCGAAGATCTGGTTGCAAAAAAACGAGGAGAGGGTGGATGCCGGGAGTATCCTGGATATCCTGACTCTGGCATGTGGAAAGGGATCAAAACTGACCATCGTAATTAATGACAGATCGGACATGAAGACCCTGAACCGTATCGTTGAACTCGTAAAAAATGGATTTGGAGAATAAAACTGAATGTCGGACAACAAGAAACAGAGAGAGCTAATATTAACCGGAATCAGCGCTTCCCCCGGGATTTGCATCGGAAAGGCATACCTTGTGGATCGGGAAGGTGTGGATGTCATCAAGCGATACCACATCCTGAAACCGGGACTTCAGAACGAGAAAAACCGTTTTAAAAAAGCGGTTAAACAGGCCAAATCGGAACTCAATAGCATTATCTCGAATACACCCGAAGGCCTGCGTCAGCATTCTGATATTCTCACTTCCCATATGATGCTGATGGAAGATAAAATGCTCTTTGACCGGACCATCGAAACCATCGGCAAAGAGATGGTGAACGCGGAATGGGCCCTCAAGAAAGTTGTGTCCAAGGTCAGATCCATGTTCCAGGATATTTCCGATCCCTATCTGAAAGACAGGGCAATCGATGTTGATCATGTTTCGGAAAGGATCATGCTGCACCTGGCGGGAGTCAACTCGGTCAGCATCGCCGATATCGACAAGCGTGTCATCCTTGTGGCACAGGACCTGTCACCTGCCCAGACCAGCCAGATCAATCTCGAACGTATAAAGGGTTTCGTAACCGTTCGTGGCGGCGTCACCTCCCATACCAGTATCATTGCCAGGACCCTGGGAATTCCTGCCGTTCAGGGTGTTGCGGACGCCACAACCCAAATACACGCGGATGATATCATCATTGTGGATGGTTCGGTGGGAAGTGTTGTTATCAACCCTTCCGAGCAGACCCTGGTTGCGTACGGGGAGCGCCAGGAACGATTTGAATCTTTTCGGGCCAGCATTGCCAGAATCAGTTATCGACCTTCTGAAACGATAGATGGGTTTCGAATCCGGGTGATGGGCAACATCGAACAGCCCGAACAGGTTGTCTCGGTTATGGATAACGGTGGTGAAGGTATTGGTTTATACCGGACCGAATTTCAATACCTCTCGCGCGCAGGTTTTCCGGACGAAGATGAACTCTTCGACAAGTACCGGGGCGTGGTGGAGGTCATGCCTTCGGCGCCAGTGACCATCCGGACCCTCGACATTAACGGCGACAAGGCCGTCCATAACTCAACCATGATGGAATGCAATCCCGTATTGGGGCTGCGGGCCATCCGGTATTGCCTGCAACGTCCGGAGATCTTCCAAACTCAGTTGAGAGCCATCTTGCGGGCCACAGCCTTTGGAGACGTCAGGATCCTCTTTCCCATGATATCGACCTACGACGAGCTCCTGGCATCCAAAAAGATGCTGGCGCAAGCCATGGAAAGCCTTGACAAATCGGGGATTGAATTCAACCGTGATATTGCGGTGGGCGTGATGATCGAAGTACCATCCCTGGCGATCATGGCGGACATGATCGCCCCTGAAGTCGATTTCTTCAGCATCGGCACCAACGATCTCATCCAGTATTCCATGGCGGTGGACAGGACCAACAAAGAGGTAGCCCATCTATACAACCCGCTCCACCCTGCCATTTTGCGGATGCTGAAATTCGTATCCGATGCCGCCAAAGATCATAATATCGAACTCTTCATGTGCGGCGAGATGGCCGGAGATCCATTCAACCTCCCCATTCTGATGGGTCTGGGTATCGACGAGTTGAGCATGAACCCTCAGGCCATCCCCATGGCCAAGAATGTCATACGATCACTCTCTGCCGCAGAAACCCGACCGTTTTTAGAGAACGTTCTCATGCAAACCACCGCCGGAGACGTTGAGAACCTCGTCCGTGATGCATACGGAGATATCATAAGCAAAGCAACATCACCGGAATAGCGATAAGCAATAAGCGGTAAGCGCCTAACAGCCTGCAGTCTAAACTGCTAAAAGTCTAATAATGGTCCAAGGGGAAACAGACCGTTTTAAGTTTTGGCTTTTAGATTAAGCAGTCAGCTATTAACAACGATCAATTACGCGCGTAGCGCTAATTACGCCCGCAGGGCTAATGACCATCAATGTCAGCCGAAGGCGAAATGACGCGCGAAGCACAAATGTCGCCCGTAGGGCTAATGACGCCTGAAAGGCAAATGACAGCCGAAGGCTAATAATGAATCAAGATCATATCAAAAAGGTCGCAGAAAACCGAAAAGCGCGATACAATTTTCATATTGAAGATACCTACGAGGCCGGGATTGTACTCCTCGGAACTGAAGTCAAATCGCTCCGAACCGGCCGAGCCAACCTGAAAGATTCTTACGCCAAGATTACCAATGGCGAGGTGTTCGCGCACCAGATTCACATCGGTGCTTATCCTTTTGCCTACTACGACAATCACGAGCCGTTGCGGGTGAGAAAACTTCTCTTGAAAAAGCATGAAATCAAACGGCTTTATGCAAAAGTCAACGAGAAGGGATATTCTCTGATACCCTTGAGCCTCTATTTCAAGGGGGGAAAGGCCAAGATGACCCTGGCCCTGGCAAAAGGAAAACGCAAGTTTGACAAACGGGAAACCATCCGGCGCCGCGATGAAAAACGGGATCTGGACCGCATGAGAAAAGAGTACAAATAATAATCTCGCTACGCGATATTATTGTCGGCGGCTTTCGCCGCCATTGGTTTCCTGGGGAATATCGGCTAAACTGAAATTTTAATTTCCCAACGGTCGGGAGTTTGTCTATCAGACCCTTAGCCGAAGCGAGAGGGGTGATCGGCAGCGAAAGCGAGCACTGTTTGAATGTATTAGGCAGCGTTGAGAAAAAACAGCGCATTCGCCAGCACTTTCATGATAGACTGGGCAGTACTTTTATTCTAACGCATTCTTTTATTTAAGACATCCTGTTTTTTCTTTAGGCTGCCTTATACATGAGTTTGCGCGCTGAAGTCGCTGATTACCCCCCTCGCTTCAAAACGGGAGCACCTCTATGCCACCGCAAAAAACATCTAACACATCCAACAACCGTGATCGGATTGTCGCGGAGGTACGTCGCGATCAGGCACGTCGGGAAAAAGGGTACCGGGAACGAGCGCTCAAGATGTTCCCCTGGATCTGCGGTC
>QMMS01000411.1 GCA_003647375.1 Deltaproteobacteria bacterium | reverse complement strand
TCCTCCGAACGGATCAGCGTTTGGCTTCTCCAATTCCATTGAAGCCTTGTCACCTTCCAGATTCTCGGACTCTGCTGCAAACTCAGAGAACGCAGACTCAGCGGACTCACGCCCATCCAGTCTATCGCCATCACCAGTTTTAAATAGAGCGTTCAGCCCTACCGCAATACCCCTTGATTCCGGAGTCTTGAAGGGATAGAATGACAGAGCAGCACGACACTCACAACCAGAGTAAAACTCTGACTGATCTGTGATAGCTACGACCTTGCCATTCAAGGGCTTGGTTATTTCAGGCGGAGAGAAGTGTTCACTATCAGGATCGCCATCTGAATTAGCATTGAGGAACATGCATCCCTCATACCCGATGCCAGGTTTCTTGATGCCAGTCTTAACTTCGCTATCTCCATCTCTCAATGGTTTCTTGACAACATCCCACATGGCAGCAGGGAACATACCCTTAGCAACACCTTCGTCAAACGCTGCTTTGATGGCATCATTATACATCTTGATGTCGGCTGCATTAGTCTTGGGAAACAAACAGCATACAGAAAATTTTAATTTTCCCTGTTTGTTCTTACGAGCTTTCCATACATACGCATAACTTGCTTTCATTGGTCCTGTTTTCACGTTAATACCCATTGTTCGTTACTCCTTTTTTCCGTGTAGTCGTTGCTGACTACTACAATTAAGAGGTTAAACTACTAACCTCAGTTCAGCCCCTAAAGATGAGGGGCGTATATACTTCAATCGTTCTTGCCTATCCGCCATCTTCCTGCGGATACGCTCCTGCTCGGGAGCCTGCTTAGCTAAAGCTATTGCCATGATGTCGTCAAGAGATGCTTTCTCTAAGAAAATCTTCTTGGCATCATGTTCTAATGGCTTAAAATAAGTAGCCTTATACCCTTCACATTCAGCATAGTGGTGTGCCGCTCTCATGTCACAGTCAACGGAAATAAAATCCATAGGACTCTGTTCCATCGTTCTATATATTATGTTATGAGCCAGTCTACAAGGTATTACCATACCTCGCATCCTCTGTTGCATGTCGTACAGGTAGTGTTCGTGAGTTCTATACTTACCTGGATGATAGTTCCAGGTATTAGACTCGCCCACTACCTGTCCTTCCACGTGGCGAAAGCGTATGTGGTGGCGTCTGCTGTGATCGTACTCGCTATCAAACACAGACTCCGCTACCTCCCAGCCGCTACGCTGTAACTCATAGGTATCAGATCGCCAGCCCATCCATTCTAAACGTACTGGCTCACGCCCTATCATTACTCAAGCTCTTGTGCAACTGTGATCTTCAGCTCAAGAACTTCCCTGTCTATGTTAGCCAGGACTTTGGCAGCTACTGCCCGCCTGTCCATCAGGTTCTTTACTTGTACCTTTAACTCTTTCCGAATCTCTTTAACTCGGCACTCTTTTGCTTCATTAAACAGATCCTCTACCGCTTGATTAACATAACTTACATTGTCTTTCTGGTCACTCATTTTTACTTCCTCCGTGTTAATTGTTATACTACCATTAATTACTTAGCCGCAAATGGGTCTCTAAGGTGCTTGACATCCAGCATTATTTCTGCATCAGCAGCAAACTCATTCTCCATCGTAAACTCTAACGCTTTCCTCTTGTCACTATCCTTCACCAACACTGGCTTACCTGTTGGTTTCTTAATCATATCCTTCCAAACCTGTGACTTCTTGAGTCCAGGCAGAACCTTCTCTGCTTGTGCAAGGGATATAACTTCTTCTGGCTTGTAAGCCTTGTCACCTAAGTGCGTCTTTATGTAGTCGGTGCCAACTACCTTGTCTTTAAATACCCTCGTGCTTCGACCTGCTACTAATTTATATCCTTCAAATCCACGGGTGGACTTGATCTCACGAGTAGCATACGCTCTGCAATCCTTAATAGCCTGTTGAATATCATCGGCTGCATCCAACAGCCTGATCCAGTCCTCTTTAGTTTTAACAGCAGGATTCTTTGCTGCCTGGACTAACTGTTTAGACTGCTTAGTAAGCTCAGCGAGTCTCCATTCGCAACCATCCTTAGCATTACACCATCGGCACGCTTCCATTGAAGGGTTATACCGTAGAATCTCATTCCTGGATTCAGCTATAGCTCCTGCTATTGTATCCAGTATCATGTAACAGAGGGTAGCATAAGGCACATGCCATGGATCGAAATGACCCAGTGTTGGCTGCACTATATGAACATGCAACTCCTGTTCAGGTATGACTCCTTGAATAAAAGGAACAGCCCCACCAAGATAACTGATACACTGAGGATTATCCTGAGCAAAAACCTGGATACCGTATCCAAATTTATAGTCAAGAACATCTATCCTGGTTTCCGATTTAACTTCGACATCCATCGTGCCTAACACTTCGGGCAGTCCCCACGTACTGAGGTTGCCTTCAACTTCTAATCCCACTGACACTTTGCCAGTGTGTAATGCTATGATACCCAGGACATAGTTAAGGGCATCGATTACGAGGACTTTGTCCTCTGGCTCCCATGAGGTTTCATTCACATAAGACACTGGATTGTCTGGTCTCTCAGTAAATGCCTTCTCGCAGTAATTGTGGAGTAATGTTCCCTTAGCCGCATACACTGAGGTTGGCGGTATCGGGGAGTTAAGTTCTGATAAAACCGAGCCAGGGCAGAGGATAATTTTTTTTAAGCTGCTTCCTCCGTAAATACTATGACCCGTAGTCTCCAGCCAATGAAACAATACTTGATCTGTAATCTTTGTTATTCTTGCCATGTAATCTCCTTAATAATTAAAGATGAACTACCATAAGAGTGGCTGCACCCTTATGGTAGTTTGTGCCGATCACCTCATAAGTAATCAGCCCTCTTTTATTGCATCCAGGATATCAGTGAACAGACCATGGAGAGCAGTAGGATTACCTGCTTTCCCGAAAACGATACTCAGTTTCGTGATGGCTGATGTGACAGCTTTGGCAAGAGTCGGATCAACTTCAAAATCCACCTCTTCAAAACGTTCCAGCATTGCGTCAAGCCCGATACCCGCAGCAGCTAAGGTCTGGATTGTATCTGCTGAAATCTGACCCATTGGAATAACAGTTACGTCACCTGACTCTTCATCAATATCTTCAGTTGTAATATCGAGCTCACCAACTCTGCTCTCGAACTGTGAAGAATCTCCTGCGGACTGATCCATTTCTGCTTGAAGATCATTCTCTTCCTTCACATCATCTGACAGGGGAGTAAGTAAAACTTCAAAGGACGTTTTCAGGGACTCAACAAGATCATCCAGTCCAGCATACCCCTTGATACCCTCAGTTTCTACGAAAGCATCCATTGCTGATCCAATAAGTTCCGCATGAAGTTCTTCTCTCTTATCATTCGGAGCATCCGCAGTAAATGTGGGAAAGAAATCCCTGCGAATCTGTGTATCCAGCCTGTACTTGGCAGTTCCATTGGTAGTCGGTGCCGACTGGTTCTTGAGCATGGACACTCTCCGCCTGTTGATCGCTGCCTGTGTCAGCGTGATCTCTGACAAATATTCTGCCGCTTCATCACCACGATCAGCATCTTTTACTGCGGATGGCAGACACTGGCTAATAAGCTCAGCGACCATCAGGTCTTTGTAGTACATGGGCAGAGCAGGAGCAGGTTTGGTGACAAATTTATCTTCTTTCACCATCACTGGTTCACCATCTTTCAACACAGGTTTGCCATCTTTATCTTTCTTTGGCACTTCAATTTTTTCTTTAACTTTGCCGCCTTCATACATTGCTACAATACACGCAGTCATGGCATCGAGCAGACCGATAGATGGAACAGCCGCAATCTGTACCTGAGTAAAATATTTTTTACTGATTGCATTAAGCACGACCATAGGTACACGAACTGTTGCCTGACTCCAGGACTCTCCAAGGAAAGCCTGAATAGTTCTGTATCCAATACCCTGTGTTTTGGCATCACTGAACTGTTTTTTACTGAAAATCGCATTGTCGCCAAGAGTATCCTGATAATCAGTGAATCCAGAGAAATCCGCCAACTGGCTCTCAAGCTGATTCTGTACCAGACGTACTGTTTCCAGGATTGTGCTGATACCATGACCCCAACCATCCTTGTTCTCATTGGCTTGGATGCGAATCATTTTTCATCAGTTATGTATTTAACTGGAACATCCATATCTTCCCAGTTCATTTCTCTCAACACGTCAATTCTGTGATGTCCG
>QMMS01000410.1 GCA_003647375.1 Deltaproteobacteria bacterium | reverse complement strand
CTGGAATGCCCCCACTGCCCCAATGTGGTCAGGACCATCATTCCAATGGCCATGATTTGTGAAAATCTTCACCTTCAAATCATTGACGGCACGCTATTTCCTGAAACAGCACAAAAAGATGGTGTGATGTCTGCTCCATGCCTGATCCTGGATGATGATTTCAGATGGACAGGAGAAGTCACAGCTCAGGAAATAATAGAAATAATCACCAACCGTGATCCATCACAATTGAGTGCAGCCACCCTGAAAAATATCCTTGAACAGGGAGATGCCTCATGGATTGCAAGGCAGATGATGGAAAAGGGGAAAATCTTTGATGGCTTTATCAAACTTTTGCTCCATGAAACCTGGTCGGTGAGACTTGGAGCCATGGTCATTGTTGAAGAACTCGCAGAAACTGACCCAAAGCTTGCTGCAAAGCTCTGCCCTGAACTCATAGCCCTTTTTGATAAAAAAGAAATTCCTGTTCAAGGAGATATATTGTATGTCCTGGGAGAAGCAGGCAACAGCGAAACAAAAAAGTGGATTAATAACAAAATTGACACACTTGAACATCAGGATCTTATTGATGCGGCAAATGATGCCTTGGAGACCTTAAATTAAAATTACCAATCAAGATTAATTGTCCCTGTAAAAAGTATTCAAAGGCTGAAATCATAAAAGATATTAAAAAAGGGGGGGGTCAGTTCTCATTTTGTTTTTTTTTCTTATAAGCTTCAAAATCAAGGGGAATGATAGGTGGCAGTTGTGGCGCTACCTGGTCATTTTCAGGATCACCGGGGGCGGCACTGCCATTGGTTTGTTCTGTTAGAGAACGCCGAAATTCTTTGAATTCAGCAGACATATCGGTGATGACGGTGGTCAATTGATTTAATGATGCCAATACCTGACCTGACAGGGAATTGTCCCCTGTAGAAACAGGCGCTTTCGATAGAGATGGCTGGGGAGAGTTTTGAACTGTGTCCGGGGCCTTGGCCGGTTTTGTTTTTTTCCTTTTCGGGAGTTTTAAGCGGGTACCTGCAACTTCCATGTACTTTTCCCAAAATTTTTCAAATGTAATGTCACTTGTACCGGCACCTGGATTGTCGAGCAGAAATTCGGCCAGTTGCTCAATGCTGGCAGCTGCACGTGACGAAGGATACAGCAAGGTGAAAGGACGCTGCCGGGTGACCGCTGCAGACACGGTTTCATCAGCGGGAAGGCAGCCGGCATAGGAAATTTCGATGGGAAGATATTGTTTCACCGTTTCGTTGAATTTATCGAATACGGCTCTGGCAAAGCGTTCGTTTTTCGCCTTGTTCATGACCACCTTCACCGGATCGCGGTAGCCGTTCAAGGAAAGCACCTTCAACAACGAGTAGCCGTCGGTCAGCGACGTGGGTTCGGAGGTCACCACCAGGAGCACCTCTTGGGAAGCCAAGCAAAAGGAAAGGACATCCCTGGATATACCGGCCGAAGTATCGAAGAACAGGACATCGTAGTCTTCCAGACAGGAGAAGGATTCGATCAATTGGGACACGCCCTCGGGCGTCATGGCAGCCAACTTCTCCACACCGGTACCACCGGGAATGATGTCTACGCCGCAGGTATCGTGGATCAGAATATCCTGGATGCGTTTCTCCCCGTTCACCACTTCCTCCAGCGTATGCTCCGGATGAATTCCCATCAAAATATTAATGTTGGCCAACCCAAGGTCAGCATCAAAAATACAGGGCCTTAATCCTGCCCCGGCAAATTGAACCGCCAGATTTACGCAGATATTGGTTTTGCCAACCCCACCTTTTCCGCTGGTAACGGTGATTACCCGTTTCATGCATTCCTTCCTTTTTATGGTACCGGCGCCGCAAAGAGTTCTGGCTTCCACCCTTTGACGATACATCTGAATTGGACGCCGGAGCAACCGTAAGTGTTGCAGATTGTATTGAAATTTTCTTCAATAAATTCGATGAACCAGATTTCTTCCTGGGGGATCTCCTCATCCCCTCCTACCAATTCCATCTGGGGCTTGTAGGCCTGGTATAACGATTTGATCTGTGCGTGTTGATTTTTCAGATGATCGATCACCACCACGACTTCGTCTGAATTTTGCTGCCCGGAGAAAAATCGGTTGACAGGTCTGGGCAGCACCTCTCCGTAAAGCAGGGCGTATAGCTGTTGAAATTTTTCATCGGTGATCAGCACACAGGTCATCTGAATTTTCGGATAGCTAGATTTCAACCCTTGCATGCTCCAGATCCTGGCCGGATTGGACACGCCGAGGGTCAGATTGTCACCATTCCAGAAAAGGGGGAGAATTTGATGCTCACAGGCATAGCGTTGGCCGATGATATTACGTAGTTCGACTTTTTGTTTTTCATAGTAAATATATCCGTCAAGTTTTTGGAACGGGGTGTTGTACTGAATGGAAAGGGCAAAATAGAGCTGGTCTAAAGCCACCCATTTATTTTCCAGTAGTATTTTGCCAAGGGCCTTATGGGCGTCGGACTGTAATGCAAGGGCCTTTTCAAGATCCGCCTCGTGAATCATGTCCTGCTGTAAAAGAATCTGCCCCAGCTTCAGGTCGCGGCTGAACTTGCGGAAGGCGTGACTCAATTCGGACAGGGTGACGCGGTTCTGTTCATATAGGATCTCACAAGTTGATTTTTTGTAATTCTTGAGCTTTATCGCCGATTCCAGATCTCCCTCCTGGATCAACCGGTGTTTGATGGCCTGTTTGGCAAAAATAAGGGTGTCCAACTGCTCGTAAACCAATTCTTTTCGATCCGTATCTGAACAATACCCTTTTGTGAATAAAAGCTGGCTTAGGCGACAACCGAGCTTCTTGACCTTCTTTTGGCATTCCTCCAGTTGATCCTGGGAGATTATTCCTTTTTCAACTGCCCGTTTTCCGATCTGCATCTGCATTGCCGGAAGGGATAGGAGTCTCATCAATTGGTCTTGCGTTACTTTTTTTTGGCCCAAGAGAATAAAACCCAATTGTTTTTTTGATTGCTCGACATGGGTCTTCCGGATACCCTGGGCTTCAGCCATCTCTTGGGAGGATACGAATCCTTCGGCCACCAGGAGTTCCTCGATTTTCAGGCGTGTTGTTTTGTCTTCCATCCCTTATGACCTCTCTGCTGAAAGATACAGGTTTTCAAAAAATGAGTTCCGAACTTCCGTCATTTATCCGCCTCCGCTTCGTCCTGCCTGCGGGCCGCTTCAACCAGAATATGCATAAGGGTGCGATTGATTTCAGTGCGCTTCTCAGGGTCTGCTTGGGTGACCTCAATGGTCGCATCCTTCCAGTTTATGATGTCATATGCGGCATCCTCGTTTTTCCTTTTCCCTGTTTCAGCTGCAATCAACTGGCCTTTCCGGAAAAACAAAAATCCGAATCTGTCGGCCGATCGTACCTGGATGGTGCATGTTTTTTCTTCCATTTCGATCATCTGGAGAAAGGCGGTTGTGCTGAACCCTTCGATTTCCCCTTTTGGATCGGATCGCAGGCAGTTCCGGATTTCCGTCAGAACAGTCGGCATCTCCAGTGGTTTTTCAAAAATAGCGCCCAGATTGATATCCGGCACCGAATCCTGGAATTCAGATGCTGGATGCCAGGTCATCAAAAACAGGTCAATATTCGGTTCACGTCTGTGAATGGCCTTTAACAACTGGATACCGTCCATGTCCGGTATGCTCAGGTCTACTACGATCACATGTATTTTTATGAATTTTATGAGTTCAAGGGCTATCTTGCCGTTTTCGGCCGTGAGCACATCGTACTGGCCCGTGGCATTCACTGCTGCTGCAAACACACTTAATACTTCCGGATCATCATCGACAATGAGTATTTTATGTCCGTGGGAAGATGCGGCTTCGGGTGTCTTGGCACTATGGCGATTTCTGTGGTATTGTTCGACCCCTTCCTGCAGAGCCTTTTTAAGCACATGAGGCTTGCAGGGCTCGATCAGAAACCTGAATATTTTACCCCTGTTCAGGGCCTTGAGAGAAGCATCCAGTTTGCCATGGCCGGTAAGCATGACAATTACGCTGTCGGAGTCTATTTTTTTTGCCTTTTCCACAAACTGGAACCCGTTCATGCCAACCATGTGGAGGCCCGTGATTATAACGGCGTAGGGCCCCTTTCCCGCCACTGCGTTGAGTCCCTCCCGGCCGTCTTGGACGATATCAATATCAAATATTTTATTCAGGCGTCGTTGCGTGACCTCCAT
>QMMS01000409.1 GCA_003647375.1 Deltaproteobacteria bacterium | reverse complement strand
TTGCCCGGATCGATGATAGAGATTTTAAAGTCAACCGCATGCGGTTATCTGCTGCTCTGAGTGAAGCCCATGCGGGCCTCAAGGCCATGAAGTCCGGAGCCAGACCGGAAGACATCGCCAGCCTGGAAGCCCAATTCAAAGCGGTTCAAGCAAGGATGGAGGATGCTAAAAGTAATTATGAAAGACAAAAACAACTTCTGGAACGTAACGTGACCACCCAGGCAGCGTATGATAATGCTCTGGCAGCCTATGACACAGCCATGGCCAATGTTGATGTGGTTCAACAGGAGCTTAAAAAAGCCCGTTCCGGAGCCCGCATCGAGGATATTCAAGCGGCCGAAGCCGGCATCAAACGGCTTCAGGCGGATTTCAGGGCTACCGAGAATGCACTTAAAGACACCCGTCTGGTGGCTCCCTTCAGCGGTTATGTGGGCAGCAAGCACGTGGAAAACTTTGAAAATGTCGATTCAGGTGATGCCATTGTTACCCTGCTCGATTTTTCAAGCGTGGAGGTCCGTGCGGCCATACCCGAAGATTTGGTTATCCGACAGAAGGAGATTGTCGATGCCAGCTGCACGCTTGATGCATACACCGGGCACACATTCCCTGCAACCATCAAGGAGATCGGTCGAAAAACCGACAAGGCCAACCAAAGCTATCCCTTGACGGTATCTCTCACCCTGGACCAGGGCCTGTTACCCCGGCCGGGGATGGCCGCAACACTGATGCTCAAACTGAAAAAAACTGAAAACCCGGATGCACGCTTTCTGGTTCCATCTTCCGCGGTATTTGCCGATCCAGAAGGACTGCCGTGTGTATGGCGGGTGGATATGCATACTCTGCGGGTCGTCAAGACCCGTGTTTCCACCGGCAAATTGTACCATAACACAATTCACATCACCTCGGGTCTTTCTTCCGGCGACCGGGTGGTGATCGCCGGAGCCAGGTTTTTGCAGGATAACCAGAAGATCCGCATTCTCAACCAGAAAATGGGGGATGCCATATGAAAATCACACAATATGCCATTTCAAAAAAGACGGTGTCCTATTTTCTGGTAACGATTCTCATCGGTGGTGGAATCCTGGCATACCAAGGCCTTGGACGGCTCGAGTTTCCATCCTTTACCATTAAAACAGCGGTGGTCGCCACTCCCTATCCTGGTGCATCTGCAGAAGAGGTGGAACAGGAAATTACGGATCGCATTGAAACCGCCATACAGCAGATGTCCCAGGTCAAGGAGGTCCGCTCTATTTCCCAGACCGGTCTTTCCATTATCTATGTGGATATCAAGAACACGTATTTTTCCGAAGCCATCCCCCAGATTTGGGATGAACTTCGCCGCAAGGTATCCGACATTCAGAACCAACTGCCCCCCAGCGCAGGCCCTGTCATGGTTAATGACGACTTCGGCGACGTCTATGGAGTTTTGTTTGCGGTAACCGGGGACGGGTATACCTATGAAGAGTTGAAAGATCATGTGGATTTCCTCAAACGCGAACTGCTGCTGGTAAAAGGCGTTGCTTCCGTGAACATCTGGGGCGATCAACAGGAAAACATCAATCTGATCGTATCACGTTCGCGTATGGCGGAGTTGGGGATATCCATGCAGAAAATCGTCACCACACTGAACCTTCAGAACCAAGTGGTGTATTCCGGCCTGGTGGAGGTGGGCAACGATCAAGTACGCATCAACCCCAACGGTGAATTCCAATCCGTGGCCGATCTGGGAGAACTCCTCATCAGAAGCGATGCCAGCGGAAACCTGATCTTTCTCAAGGATGTGGTCAAGATTGAACGGGGATACAGCGACCCGCCGAACTGGATCATGCAATACAACGACAAACCCGCGATTGGATTGGGCATAGCGACCGTTGACGGTGGAAATGTCGTGGACATGGGCGAGGCCGTGCGAAAGCGCATCGAAGAATTGAAAGCCGAAACGCCCGTGGGGATGGAACTGGGAATCATCGCCTATCAGTCCGATCTGGTTTCCGCTTCGGTGGATGCATTTGTCATTAATCTGGTGCAGGCCTTGGCCATCGTCATCGCGGTGTTGTGTATTACCATGGGGCTTTCTTCGGGCATGCTCATGGGTGCGATATTATTGCTGACGATCCTGGGCACCTTTATTGCTATGCGAATTCTGGCCATTGATTTACATATTATTTCACTGGGCGCCCTGATCCTGGCTCTGGGAATGCTGGTGGACAATGCTATCGTTGTGACCGAAGGAATACTGATCCGTATTCAACAGGGCATGCAGCGCAAACAGGCGGCCATCGAGACCGTATCACAGACAGCCTGGCCGTTGCTCGGTGCCACCATCGTGGCCATTTTAGCCTTTGCCGCCATCGGCACATCCAAGGATATTACCGGTGAATTTCTAAATAGCCTTTTTCTGGTCATGGCCGCCTCTTTAGGACTGAGCTGGATCCTGGCCATTACCCTGACACCCCTGTTCTGCGTTCAGTTTCTGCCCCAAAAAAAAACCGGCAAAAAAGGCGGCCCCTACAGCGGCCGCACCTATCGCTTGTACCGACGATTTCTGTCGTACTGCCTTCACCAGCGCACCCTGTCGCTGGTTGTACTCATCGGAATGCTGGTGGCCGCCGTCTACGGTTTCGGATTTGTGGAAAATGCCTTTTTCCCCAACGACAACCGCAACCAGTTCATGATCGACTACTGGCGTCCCCAGGGTACGCATATCACCAAAACTGAGGCTGATATGGAAAAAATCGGGCAGTACCTGGCAGGTCTGGATGAAGTTACGGCAACCACTGCGTTCATAGGACAGGGAGCCTTGCGGTTTATGCTATCCTACGAACCGCAAATGCCCAATACTAGCTATGGCCAGTTTCTGGTGACGGTAAAAGATTACCGCAGCATCGATACCTTGATGCCCAAAGTCTGGGCACATCTTGTTGATGATTTTCCAGACGCGGAAATCATCATGAAAAAATTTGTCCGGGGTCCGGATACAGGCGGAAAAATCGAGGCTCGCTTCAACGGTCCTGATATCGCCGTCTTGAGAGAGCTATCAGAGCAGACCCGGAGAATCATGGCCTCAGACCCTGTGGCTACGGATATCCGGGACAACTGGCGTCAGCAGATACCTATAATTCGACCGCAGGTGGCCAATGCCACTGCCCGTCGCCTGGGCATCACAAGGCCCCTGATCGCCGAGGCCATAACCATGAACTATTCAGGCAAGGCCATCGGGCTCTACCGGGAAGAGAATAAACTCATCCCCATGGTCGTGAGGGCGCCTGAAGAAGAACAAGCAACCGTCGATCAGTTTGACGATATCGTCGTGTTGAGCCAGGCAACCGGCCGTGCTGTTTCCATAGGCCAGATTGTCACAGGCATGCAGCTTGAGTGGGAGGATGCGATGATTCATCGAAAAAATCGTATGCGAACCATCACCGTCCAGACCAACCCACTGTACGGGAATGCCAGCCCCCTTTTCGAGCGGTTACGGCCGCAGATCGAAAGTCTGAACCTTCCCCAGGGGTATAACCTGGCATGGGGCGGAGAATATGAATCTCAAGGTGATGCCCAAAAAGGGCTGTTCCAGATGGTGCCGGTATTTTTCCTGGCCATGGTCTTCATGATCGTCCTGATGTTCAATGCCGTACGCCAGGCCGTCATTATTTTTTTGTGCCTGCCCCTGTCAACCATCGGCGTAACCATTGGGCTACTGATTTTCGACGAGCCTTTTGGATTCATGTGCATCCTGGGTTTCCTGGGATTATCCGGTATGCTCATCAAAAACGCGGTGGTGCTCATCGACCAGATCGATCTCGAAATCCGTTCCGGGAAAGCACCCTTTGCGGCCATCCTCGATTCATCGGTCAGTCGTCTGCGCCCGGTAAGCATGGCAGCGCTGACGACGGTGCTGGGCATGCTGCCGCTGCTGAAAGATGTTTTTTATGTCGGCATGAGCGTCACCATCATGGGCGGGTTGGCTTTTGGTACCGTGTTGACCTTGGTGATCGTTCCAGTGCTCTACTCGGTATTTTTTAGGATAAGACCGGAAACAGCGTTGGTCCATAAAAATGGTATCGTCGATATGGAACCGAAAACCATCTAGAATTAAACCAGGAGGATCCCATGAAAAATCAACCCATCAAATTGACATGTGAAACCGATTATTTCTCCTCCCGTCTGGTTGATGGCATTCTTTTATTCAGCGTAAAGGGCAATTCACTGCT
>QMMS01000408.1 GCA_003647375.1 Deltaproteobacteria bacterium | reverse complement strand
CCCTGTTCGGCATTACGGTCTCTTGGGAGCGAGTTTTTCACGTTCGCACAGGGATTATCCATCCGCGATACCACCAACCTTCTTTTAGGTTATAATCCCGTTGATTTTCGCCATTGATGGTGTCAAAATACAATCATTGACACGATTTTTTTAAAGGAAGAATAAAATGACAGCAATCAGGTGTAAGGGGTTTCAGGCGGCAGGCATCCATTCCGGTCTGAAGCAAAACGGAAATATGGACCTGGGACTCATCTATTCGAAAACACCGGCATCATCAGCCGGCGTCTTTACTCAAAACAGGGTCACGGCGGCACCGGTACGCATAACCCGGAAACGTATGGAAACAGGCATCTCAAACGCGGTTATCGTCAACAGCGGCAATGCCAATTGCTGTAACGGCGAAACCGGCTTTCAAGATGCCCTGAACATGGCCGGAGCCACTGCCAGGGGACTGGAGTTGACGGATAATAAAGTCCTGGTGGCATCCACAGGCGTCATCGGTAAACGCCTTCCCATCGAAAAAATCGAAACCGCTGTTCCGAATCTCATCGAGGCCTTAAACCCGGATGGTTTTATGGATTTTGCCAAGGCCATCATGACAACCGATACTGTTCCGAAACTGGAACACCGACAGGGCCGTGTTCACGACCGGACATACAACCTGGTTGGTATGGCCAAGGGTTCCGGCATGATTGCGCCCAATATGGCCACCATGCTCTGTTTTATCTGCACGGATGTATCGATACCGCACCCCTTGCTAAGGAAGGTGCTCGTCTCTGCAGTCGATAAAACGCTCAACAGAATTTGCATCGACGGGGACACCAGCACCAATGATACAACCCTGATACTCGCGAACGGACAATCTAATGTATCCATGGACACCATGGGTCAGATCGAAGACTTTCAGCGCCTGCTGGAGCAGCTTCTCAACAGCCTGGCTAAAAGTCTCGTGAAAGATGGTGAAGGCGTAACCAAATGCGTAGACATTATCGTCAAAGGGGCAATGTCCAATCAGAATGCACACACCATTGCCAATACCTTGGCCACGTCACCACTGGTTAAGACCGCTCTTTTCGGGGAAGATGCTAACTGGGGTCGGCTCATCGCCGCTGCCGGAAGGGCCGGCGTTCCCATTGATCCAGACAGTATCGATATCTATTTCGACCAGGCGCAGATGACTCGCAACAGCATAAGTTGTGGTCCGGAGGCGGAAATACAGGCAACCCGCGCCCTCAAAAAACCGGAGTTTTCCATTATCATGGATTTGAACATGGGGGAAGGATCGGCATCCGTTCTTACCTGTGATTTTACCATCGATTATATAAAGATCAATGCAGACTACCGCTCCTGAAATAGCATCGCTCCGCAATGCTATTTCAGGAGTTGTTATAAACCTTATATTTTGTGTTTTGTGTTTTGTGTTTTGCGGATATCCATAAAGCTCAAGTGATACCGCATACAGAGGCCTGCGGAGGTTCGTTTTAAAGTCGGGCAACTGTCTGAGATCGTTAGGCGCCGTTAGGCCCGCAGCATAAATTACAGCCGAAAAGCTGATAGCCTATCCCTTTGAACCCTTGGATCCTCGGACCCTTGAACCCTTTTCTCAAATAAGATAAAGAAATAACGATAAAACAATTATATTCCAACATCTTAAATTTTGGATATCGACCACAACATGCCCCTTCTTAGACTTCAAAAATTTCTATCTTCGGCTGGATACTGTTCGCGCAGAAAGGGGGAGGTCTATATCCAGGAGGGAAAGGTGCGTGTCAACGGGCACGTCGTAACCGAACTGGGCACCAAGGTCGATCCTGAAAAAGACAGGATCGACATCAACGGGCAGCTACTGACCATAAAGCAGTCCCTGTTATATATTGCCTTAAACAAACCCAGATCGTATGTCACTACCTGTAACCAGAAAAACGAGAAAATTGTTGTTGACCTGGTGGATATTCCAGAGCGTATTTACCCGGTGGGGCGCCTTGATAAGGATTCAACCGGGCTCCTGCTCATGACCAATGACGGAAACCTCCACCACCATCTGCTGCACCCGTCCTTTGATCACGAAAAGGAATACATCGTGACCGTTGCGACCCCCATGCCCGACAGTGCGCTCGCAATACTGGAAAAAGGCGTCACCATTCTTGGAGAAAAAACCCGCCCCGCCATTGTTAAGCGGCTTTCCAGCAAACGCTTTCTCATCCAGCTCAAAGAAGGCAGGAATAGACAAATTCGCCGTATGGTCAAAAAAACAGGCAATCGCGTTACCGCCCTGAAACGGGTCCGGGTCGCCAATATCGAACTCGGGGATCTGCCCGAAGGCGCCTGGCGTCATCTCACCGAAAAAGAACGCGAACAGCTCCTGAAATCAATATAACCATAAATTTTCATGCTCAAACGCGCACAACGAAGCATGAAACATAATCTTTATGTTGAAATGTCATAGCTATCCTCTAAATATGAAGCATGAAAATTAATTAATTGAAACCGTATGTTGAGATCGATACATAAGTGAAAGCCCGTGAGCGCGACATAAATATGATCGGTCAGCCAAGTGAACAACAAACTGTTGGCATAGACCACGTAAATGAAACTACGATAACACAAGGCTGACGCTACGGTTCATTAATACATTCACTCTAAACATTTTACTGATACACATTAGAAACATTCAATACCAGTACGGGTTCGTACTTCGTTAAGGGCTTATGGATATGTAATCAACGAGAAAAAACTGCTAATTGTTTCTAATGAATCGTGTAACGATTTTATTATACGCGACGATGTCGCTCTCTTGTGCGTTTGGAAAGTGAGATGGCGCATATAAGCCCGGCAACACTCACACCGGTCAGAATGCGAAATATCATCTGGTACGATCCGGTTGCATCGAACACAAAACCGGCCAGAACCGGACCTGCAGCAGCACCAAATGTGGAGACAAAGGTAACGATTCCAAAAAGTTCACCATGAGATCGGGTCCCAAAATACTCTGCGGTGATGGGCGCCACAATCGCAAATAAACCACCATGTGCAAACCCGTGCAAAAATGCAAAGACCACCATCATCCAGAATCGATCCGAAATCTGAAGCCAGAACAGACCCATGGTCAGGCACATAAAACAGATCACCAGTACCGATTTTGTCCCGATTCTGTCTGCCATGCCCCCCATCACGAATCGACCCAGTATGCTCACAGCACCCACCGTTGACAATATTTGCGCCCCGCTAGTGGGGGAAAACCCCATGTCGATCACGTGCGGAACAACATGCAAGAGTATGGTTGCCAGGCAAAAAAGAGCCAGAATGTAAGCAACGCATATCTTCCAGAATGACATTGTTCGCACAGCCTGTCCGGTGTTGATCCCTTTCTCAGGATCTGGGTCCGGTGCATGAAAAACTCTTTTTTCATTGTCCGGGCAAAGCCCCATTTTCCCGGGATCACGTACGAGAAACTGCGCCAAACAGACATATGTTAACAGGGAAAGGATGCCCAGACTAAAAAAGGTAATTCGCCATCCATAACGAACGATAAGCCAATTGAGAAGAATCGGCATAACAAGCATGCCAACCCCGGTGCCCACCTTGGCAATACCTGTCACCAGGCCCCTGAATCGTAAAAACCAGCGCGAGGTGGTGGAGAGCATTACCACATCCGTACCACTGATGCCGAAACCGATGATAACAGTGCAGTAAAGATAAACATGCCAGAAGTGCGATACCTGCGACATCAGAAGGTAACCGATCCCAAGAAACACGCCTCCTACGGCCATAACGACCCGTGGCCCAAGCCTGTCACTCAACCTGCCCTGCAAAATGCTGCTCATACCGCAAACCAGCATAGCAAGGGAAAAAGCAGATGAAATAAGTGCCCTGGACCAGCCGAATTCATCCATGAAGGGTTTGAAAAAAACCCCCATGCTGTTGAAAACACCCCAGCCAACAGCCTGAAGCATGAAGGCCACAACAACGATTACGTATCCGTAAAAAAACCGGGATGTCACTGGATGAATTTTCACGCGCCTGCCTTATATTTCAAGAGCCTTTTGCTGTTTAGACTGTAGGCTGTTAGCAGTTAACTGCCTAACAACCTACAGTCTACAGCCTGATATGATTGACACTTGTCAATAGAATAAAAGTTATCCGCCTTCCTTTATATTTTAAGTTGCAAAGGAAGTTTTATAGTTGATAAATTCCAGGTCATTGTTAGAGGCGGGATCATT
>QMMS01000407.1 GCA_003647375.1 Deltaproteobacteria bacterium | reverse complement strand
TATTCGCTTTAAAACCGGTCAAAACTCGTGCTTAAAGTTCCGTAAGAGCCGCCGCTGCCATAATGTTAATATAAGATCAAGGAGGGCGACTGTTTCTGCAACGGCAACTCTATTCAGTAAAGCCGGCGGCCCCAACGGCACCTAAAGCCCTCAAACAGTTGCCCGATTTTAAAGCGAACATCCGCAGACCTCATTAGGCATTATTTGAGCGTTATGGATATCGGTTGGCTATAATAACAAAGTAGTTAAAACAAAATTAACGAAAGCGGCAACGCCGCGTTTCATAAAATCGCATAGCGATTTTATTAGGAGAATACTCATGCAGGATCGTGCACAGGTTGTAATTATCGGTGGTGGTATTATTGGTTGCAGCACAGCTTACCATCTAACCAAGATGGGATGGAAAGATGTGGTGATACTCGAAAAGGGAGAGCTGACCAGTGGATCTACCTGGCATGCCGCCGGGCTTGTGGGCCAACTGCGTGGTGAACGAAACATTACCCGAATGCTGCAGTACAGCGTTAGCCTCTACGAACAACTCGAGGCTGAAACAGGCTTGACCACTGGTTGGAAAAAAAGTGGCTGCCTTCATCTGGCCGGCACAAAAGAGCGCATGTACGAGCTGAAAAAAGGGGCTACAACGGCACGCAGTTTCGGACTGGAGATGAACATTATTTCGCCCAAGGAGGCTTACGACCTTTGCCCGATCATTACCATCGATGATATCATAGGTGCAGCTTTTATGCCCACCGATGGCCAGGCGGATCCCGCGGGAATTACCCAGGCCATGGCCAAGGGTGCCAGGAATCGAGGTGCGAGCATATACGAGCACACGCTGGTGACCGGCTTTGAATTCGACAAGAGACGGGTTGTTGCGGTAAAAACCGACAAAGGCGATATTCAATGCGATATCGTCGTCAACTGTACGGGCATGTGGGGATACCGGGTAGGGGAAATGCTCGGCGTCAACATACCCCTGGTTCCTTTCCAGCACCAGTTTCTCGTCACCGACGAAATCGAGGGGATGCCACCGAACCTGCCCACCATCCGCGACAAAGACAGCCTTCTCTATTATAAAGACGAGGTGGGTGGCCTGGTCATGGGCGGCTATGAACGCAACGGGATTCCCTGGGCCGTTAATGGTGTGGACAATGATTTCATATCCCAGTTGCTGGAGCCTGATTATGACCATTTTCAATCACTTTCAGATCCGGCCATGCGCCGAACGCCTTGCCTCGAAGAAGCCGGTATTGCCCGGTTGGTCAATGGACCTGAGGCATTTACCCCGGACGGTGATGCCATTATGGGACCGGCCCCGGAACTCGACAATTGTTTCGTAGCTGCGGGATTCAACGCGTTCGGAATAGCTGCCGGCGGTGGTGCCGGACGGATGATGGCTGAATGGATTATAGAGGGAGAGCCGAGCCTCGATATCTGGCCGCTGGATATCCGAAGATTTGGTCCGTATCACCATAGCAGAAGCTACAACGTGGAAAGAACAAGGGAACTCTACGGCAAACACTATACCATTCATTGGCCTCACGAAGAACATGACTCCGCAAGGGGGGTGAGGCGTAGCCCTCTTTATTACCAACTCAAAGAAAAAGGTGCGGTTTACGGGGCAAAATACGGGTGGGAAAGAGCCAACTGGTTTGCGCCGGAAGGTGTTGAACCACAAGATGATGTTACTTTCGAAATGCCGAACTGGTTTGAACATGTAGCTGCCGAGCATCAAAATGCGCGGGAAAATGTTGTGCTCATCGACCAGACCTCTTTCTGCAAATTCGAGGTGGAAGGTCCCGGCGCCCTGCCGTTTTTGAACCACCTATGCGCCAATCAGATTCACCAGCCTGTCGGTAAAGTGATCTACACACAGATGTGCAATGGACGCGGGACCATCGAATGTGATATGACCGTCGGCCGTTTGACAACAGACAAATTTTTAATTGTTGTGGGCACTGCTTTTGGCCTCCGCACATCCTGGTGGATTGAAAACCACATGCCCGATGACGGCACGGTTTCATTCCAGGAGGTGACGTCGGCCTATGCGGTCATCAATGTCATCGGGCCCAAATCGAGAGAGCTGTTGGAAAAAACAACCCAAGCAGATCTGAACAACGACATTTTTCCGTTCGGGACGTGCAAACCTTTTACCGTGGGGTATGCACCGGTCATTTCCTTTCGGGTGACCTATGTTGGCGAACTCGGTTACGAACTGTATATTCCCACGGAATTTGCGGGCCATGTATATGATACGCTTTGGGAGGCCGGGCAGGAACTCGGTGTAAGAAATGCCGGATACCGAACCATTGCCTCCACACATCTGGAAAAAGGATACGCCGACTGGGGATCCGAGCTCACCCCTGAATACACGCCCTTTGATGTAGGTCTGGGTTTTTGTGTCGCACTTGACAAGGATGATTTTATCGGCAAAGAAGCCCTGGCAAAAATCAAGTCCGAAGGTGCCGCTTGGAAGCTGTGCACCTTCACCATCGATGCGGGAAAACCGCTTATGCTCCAGGGAAGCGCGCCTATTCTGCACAACGGCATAGTGGTAGGGGTGACCACCAGTTCAGGGTACGGGCACACCATCGGTAAGAACATCTGTTATGGATATCTTCCTGCAGATATGAGCGGGATTACCGATGGATATGAAATCGAGTCTTATAAAACAGTCTACCCGGCCCGACTGGAAGCCAACCGTCAATTGGTTGATCCTGAGCGCAAGAAGATATTCGTATAGCATTGGTCAAGTTATTAACTCGGCGACTAAATAGCCGAGCTTTGTCATGCCGGACTTGATCCGGCATCCAGTGCCTTTCTGGATTCCCGCCTCCGCGGGAATGACAACCGTAGGGTATTTAACCACCGGGTTAATGGTGTTACGTTTGCACCAAATGCTAAAACCTGGTTCTTTGGGACCGTCCAAGATCCCGCTACGCGGGAGTCAAAGGCATTTGGCTCTGCCGGAATGAGTCCGAGAAAGAATACAAGGGTCAGAATACAGAGTGCGGAATCTTTACAATGTTCATTCGATCTCCTCAAATGGCATCACTAACGTATCTTTAGCGCTTCCGTCAGTGCCGGTACGACATCAAAAAGATCTCCCACGATGCCATAATCGCATTTGCCGAAGATGGGTGCGTCCTTGTCCGTGTTGATCCCGACAATCACCCTCGAGGTTTTCATGCCGGCAAAATGTTGTACCGATCCGGATAGTCCGCAGCCAATGTAGAGTTTGGGCGAAACCGTTTTTCCTGTCTGGCCCACCTGCATGCTGTGAGGCGCAAATCCGGCGTCAACAGCCGCACGGGAGGCTCCCACGGCAGCACCCAGTTCCTCGGCACAGGCATAAAGGATCTCGAAGTTATCAGCTGAATCCATTGGACGACCGCCGGTAATAATAATTTCAGCTTCGGTCAAATCCACAACACCGGATTGGCCCTTTTTGAATTCCAGAATTTTTAACCCGCCGTCGCTGCCTGCTTCTGCGGTGAAGGGGACCACCTCGCTGGATACGGGATTTTCAACGGCCTCGACTGCATTGGGGCGCAGGCCGATTAGAAGCGTATCGCCTGTCAGTTTCATTGCTGCGGTGGTTTTTCCTGAGAAATGGCTTTTTACTACCGTTCCATCAGAAAGGTTTACCTGTATGGCATCGAGCGCCAATGGTGCATCCAGTATACAGGCGCATCTGGCCAAAAGATCACGGCCGCGTGCGCTGGAAAGCCCCATCAGCACGCGCAGATCATATTCTTTGATGGCCGCCGCCAGCAGGTTTGCCTTTTGAACCGGACTCTCTGCAGACATTATCACGATCTTCTCTGCACCAAAGCGCTCCAAATCGGTTTTGCAGGTCTCTCCGTCATCGGTAAAGACCAGCGCTACGACATTTCCGCCCGCGCAGGCTGCCGTCAAGACACCGTAATTGGGTGCCTTTATCTCTTGCCCATCCATTTCAATCAGTACACCAATATTGGACATGTCTATCATCTCCTTATATAAGTTAAACACCTTCGGCTAAAGCCGAAGGCTTGGGGTTCAAGGATCCAAGGGGTCAAGGGTCCAAGTGGCAGGTTCTTATCTCCCTGCTCCGGGCACATGGAACAACAAACAAAGCTTATACGATTTTTGCCAAACGTTTAACTCTTTATAATTTTTAAGCATTGAGCGCTGATGCTTCACTTCGTGTCACTCGAACCCTTGAATCCTCGAATCCTTGGATCCTTCATT
>QMMS01000406.1 GCA_003647375.1 Deltaproteobacteria bacterium | reverse complement strand
TGGGAAAGGCGTACAGATGCTTTTGATTCGCCTCTGTAAACAGTAATAGTCAAGTCAAAAGTCAGATTGCTTTTTGATTTACAAACT
Organism: Deltaproteobacteria bacterium; assembly: GCA_003647375.1. The sequence goes on along the minus strand of QMMS01000406.1, from coordinate 4,161 downwards.
TTTATCTCTTTGCTTTCAAGAAAAGTTTTGATATTTTTCCTGTCTTTATCATTTACAGACGAAATAACCTCAAGAACCTTGTCAGCATCACCCGCAACAATTCCGGCAACAGCTGAGGCTTCGATCCCTCTGAGGTTCCCGGTATTGGGAACAACGACGCTTTTAACGTTTTTAATTATGTTGTCACTTGCTTCGATCAAGACACGATCAGGCTGCTTGCCAAGAACCTCTCTCGCCCTTGCAGCAGCATATGCAACAGCAATGGGTTCTGTACAGCCCATAGCCGGAATAAGCTCCTCCTGCAATATTTTAAGGTATGCTTTATACCGTTTATCAGTATTGTCCATCTTTGTCCCTTCGCAGGTTTGAATGCTATTATTTCTAACGCTCATCTTAGATGTAAATATCACAGTCGACCTCCAACGTACATGCAAAATATTCGACACTGAAAAATTGCAGGTGTTGTTTGTCTTCACAAAAGGATTTTCTTGATCCGTGGCCCATTGGGCCGGATTGTTCCTGATGTATTCTCGAATGTGGATCATTTCATTCTCATTGCGGACGATGTGTTCGTAATAATTGCGCTGCCATAATTTACCGGGAAACGGTGTCCACCCGTGTTGTTTGACGCCGCGGATGTATTAATGCGTCGTGATTGATTTGAATGTGCCGACAATATTCCCCAATCCCATTGTAGGGGCAGGCCTTGTGTTTGCCCGTTTTGGCGAATTGATTTCGGTTGTTCGGGCACCCACAAGGGGCGCCCCTACAATGGAAATAATACCGTGGATGTGATTTAGCATTATTATATATTCGACCAATTCGATCAAAAGGCGGTCTGATGTACGAGGCGACCATCGGCGGCCAAAAGTTCAGTTTCACGGCAAAAGAGTGATGGTTGACATCAGTACCGGGTCCTCCACCAGAGGTGGAGGATTTAGATCAGAATTAATAAAAATGCACACATTCAGCCTTTACCCCAGTGTTCGTCGTTATCCGCCCCATATATCCTCTTACCTGCCTGCTATTTTCAAAAACACACCCGGGCTTGGACTTATTCAAATTCCGGGCAAATATTATCCATATTTTACTTGACAACTCAACGCATCTCTCTTAAACAGTATAGCTGTATATACATTTATAACTCTATACGTTCTTGTATGGTCCGGCAACGATCAAATGCGCCGGAAAAAAAGGAGGATGCCAATGCAGTTTCCGTTTAATTTAGAGGGTTACACCCCTGTTAAATTTGATCTATCCCAGAAAGAGCTTACAACCGATCAGGTGGATCAACTGAGTGCGAATATTCAACTGGTTCGGGACAGTATTATATTTTTTACAGCTTTTGCAAACACCAAAGGTCTTGGCGGTCACACAGGCGGTGCGTATGATATCGTCCCCGAAATATTGATTCTCGATGGTTTTATGAAGAACGACGATTCCATATACCCTGTTTTTTTCGATGAAGCCGGCCACCGTGTTGCCGCCCAATACCAGATGGCAGTATTAAATGGGCACATGCCCGTTGAATCTCTGTTTCACTACCGTGAATTCGAAAGTGGGCTTTATGGCCATCCGGAAAGAGATGATGCCAAGGGCATTTTCTTCAGTTCGGGTCGACTGGGACACCTCTGGAGCTACGTTAATGGTATTGCCACTGCCAATCCGGAAAAAACCATCGTTATGTTCGGCAGTGATGGATCCCAGCAGGAAGGCGGGGATGCAGAGGCTGCAAGATATGCCGTTGCACAGAACCTGAACGTCAAACTTTTCATCGATGACAACGATGTGACCATTGCCGGTCATCCCAGCGAGTATCTGAAAGGGTTCAGCGTCGTAACCACTCTCAAGGGACATGGCATGCCGGTGGAAACCTGCGATGGGGAAGACCTGGCAGCGCTTTACCGGAACATCCAGAAAATATTATCCACCGATGGGCCCATTGCATTGATCAATTATCGGAAAATGGGTCCCGGTATCAAGGGTATCGAAGGGACACCCAAGGGGCATGACGTCATAGCGGTTGATCTGGCCATTGATTACCTCAAAGAGAAAGAGCAAGATGCAGCCGTAAAAATATTAGAAAATACGACCAAAGAATCGGTAACCCGAACATACCTCGGCAGTTCAAAGGAAAAAGCTAAAAACAGGGATAATTTCGGAAAAATTATCTGTGATATCCTCCAGGAGATACCCGACAGAAAATCGAAAGTGCTGGTGGTGGACTCGGATTTGGAAGGATCATGCGGGCTTCACCATATCCGCAAGACCTTTCCCGAGGTCTATGTACATGGCGGTATCATGGAACGGAACAATTTTTCAGTGGCGGCCGGGTTTGGTGCCACCCCGGGAAAACAAGGTATTTTCGGTACGTTTTCAGCATTCCTTGAAATGGTTGTTTCAGAGATCACCATGGCCCGCCTGAACAACGCCAACCTCCTGGCCCACTTCTCCCATGCCGGTGTGGACGATATGGCTGACAATACCTGCCATTTTGGCATCAACAATTTATTTGCAGACAACGGCTTGCAGGAGAACGACACAACCCGCCTCTATTATCCGGCGGACTCCCATCAATTGAAGGCGCTTCTCGCCAGGATCTTTGATGACGAAGGCTTGCGCTTCGTATTCTCAACCCGATCTGCGGTACCTTATATACAAAATGAAGAAGGGCAACCCCTTTTTGATGGCAAATACCGCTTCAACCCTGGAAAAGACGAGATCATTCGTGAAGGCGATCAAGGGTATGTGGTTTCCTACGGTGAAATGCTCTACCGATGCCTGGACGCCGTGGATCGATTGCGGGAAGAAGGCATACGGGTCGGGTTGATCAACAAACCCACGTTGAATGTGGTGGATGAGGAAATGATGACCCGACTGGGCTCCACAGGTTTTGTACTACTGGTGGAGACCCAGAGCGTCAAATCAGGTTTGGGTGCCAGATTCGGCACATGGCTGCTTGAAAGAGGCACTTCAGCCGCGTACGCGCATTTGGGTGTTACACGGGAAGGCCAAGGCGGTATTGCAGAGCAGATACCCTACCAGGGTCTTGATCCTGAAGACATCCTGAACAAGATACGGTCAATGATTCAGGGATAGAATAAACGCCCATAAAATGCCTAAAGTTATGGAATCAAAATGCAAATAGTCGACCCCAACAACCCGATACCCAAATATCTGCAGATCAGCACATGGCTCAAGGAGGCGATCCAGATCGGAAGGTACCCTTTGGGAGATAAGATTCCCTCTGAAGTCGAACTTTCACGCATGTGCCAGGTCAATCGAAATACCTTGAGACAGGCTATTGCCGAATTATCCAAGAGTGGGCTTTTAACCAAGCAAAAAGGAAAAGGAACTTTTGTAACGGCATCGGAACCCAGCGCACTTAAGCATCAGCTCAACCGCATATCCAGTTTCAGTAAGGAGCTATCTGCCGCAGGAATCCAGGAGAATACCAGCCTGCTGAGTAAGGGCATAGAACAACCATCTGAACGTACTGCAAGGGCGCTTACACTGGGTCCTGATGCCGAGGTGATTGCCATACGGCGCTTGCGGACCGGTGACGATCTGCCTCTTATCTATGAGGAAACCTACCTGCCGGTTGAACTGTTCGATGGTATTTTAAATATGGATCTGACCGGATCCTTATACGAAATATTCACAAATGCGTTCAACACCGCACTAGCCCGCTGCGAGCAGACCATCACGGCCGTCAGTTTGAACGGCGAGATTGCCCGTTCCCTGAAATTGAAGAAAGGCGCTGCTGCCCTGTATATGGAAAGTGTGACTTATAACGACCATAATATGCCCATTGAATTTCTGTGTGGCTATTTTAGGGGCGATAAGTACGCATTCGCAGTTGAACTCGGGCGTTATCATTTAACAGAACAATAAACTCGCTACGCGATTTTATTAAACGCGACGGTGTCGCTTGTAGAACAACATGGTCACCAAGTTATGACGAGACATTGATATCAATTAGAACCTAAGATCGCTCAATTTAAGTAGAAAATTAATGCAGTTTAACTAGTGTCCGTTCAGAAATGAGGATTTTTTCGTGAGATCAAGGCGGACGACAGATTTAACCCGGAGTAATAGCGTGCTATTTTGAGGAGTTAAATCATGGCGTCCAACGCCGATATCGCGGAAAAAGACCATTTG
>QMMS01000405.1 GCA_003647375.1 Deltaproteobacteria bacterium | reverse complement strand
TTTTGTTGGACGCGCCAGTAGGAAATAAAACGGTTTCCGATGACCACTACCCGCAGGGTTTTATTGCCGGATGCAATATATTCCTGTAACAGAAACCCGGCTTGTCCCGATTTTTCAAACCCGGCGGCTATCTTTAATATTTCCTGCAACTGTTCGGCTGAATTTACCAGGTATACCGTATCCCCCCCGCCACCCCAGTCAAGTTTGAAAACAATCGGATATCCTGAGGGCAACTGTTCGGGATTCTGACGATATCGTTTTGGAAATGAAGCGATATTCGAATAAATTTCTGATGATGGGTGTTTGGCGTTGATTTCCCGAAACAGTTTTATCTGACCGGTTTTTCCCGGGTATTTAAATTTGGCATCATAATTCGGAAACACCTTTGAGCAGTGAGCCCGTGCCATTTCATACAATGACTGGTAGCATCCCTGGCCCAAAACTACTGCTTTTGCGGCCTTGATCGCTGCAAGATCCTCACCATTGGGTTGACGCCCGGCGCAGATAATGTTTTTGTCGGCTTCAAATAAAGGATGATAGGATACGATCATTTTTAGTCAATATTCTCTTCTGACTGCAACAGGTAGAAGCTTAAATATAGAATAGGAATTGCCCCTTGCAATTCGATCACTTTTCCTATACGGATGATCTATGACGGATTGCCAAATTTGATTGCAGTCTGTAGATCTGAAATTTGCCTTTGCATAGCGGTTTTTCTCAAAGTCAGATGCACAAGACGCATAAACGTATTGGAAGCGGGGATTGCACGCTGCCAATTAAGACTTTTACAATTTACCCAGCTTGTTGTAACAAATTACCCAAAAAATGTGGAGATCTTTTCAATAAATTGGGTTACAAAACCAGCTCTGAAGCACGTGTTGACATTGCTATATGTATCATATGGTTTTGAGGATAGGAAAATATTTTTTTTCGCAAAAAAGGGTAGACAGCCGAATTCGGATTTGATAGGGTTAGCGTGGATTAATTTATAAGGAGGTGTCACGCTATGCCACAAAGCGAAGGAGGATCAATTTTTCAATGCGGTCGTGAGATTAGCCGTCAACAGCTTGATGAAATTTTAGAAACGGTTGGTCTGTTTCCGAGCTTGAGTCGTAAGGAGCTGTCTGCAACCATCTGTGAGCATCTGGGATGGGTGACGGTTACTGGTAGCAACAAATTAGATGCTTGCATGAAGCTGTTGGAGAAACTGGAGTGCAAGGGTTTGATACGGCTTCCGGCAAAGCAGGAGCAATATCGACGGAATCGATCCCAAAGACCGATTATTTTGACAAGCCGGACGGATCGTAGCGCTGATATCACTGGCAGTATAGAGGATATCGGACAGGTAAAGGTTGAGGTTGTAACCGACAAGGAATCGACGGGGTTGTGGAATGAATACGTCAGCCGTTACCATTATTTAGGATACAAGCAGCCTTTCGGATATTTTCAGAGGTATTTTGTTGAATCTGAGCAGGGTTTACTGGGCTGCATTGTGTTTGCAGGCGCTGCCAAAGCGCTGCGGGTTCGAGATCGATGGGTTGGTTGGGCCAAACAGCATCGGCTGAGGAATCTGCCCTGGGTGATCAATAACAGCCGGTTTTTGATTTTTCCGTGGGTTAGAGTCAAAAATCTTGCCAGTCACATTTTGGGGCAGGTTGCAAGGCGTATTTCCGATGACTGGCAGCAGCGCTGGGGATACAGTCCTGTTTTGATGGAGACATTTATTGACCCTGGCCATTTTGCTGGCAGTTGTTACAAAGCGGCCAACTGGAAATACTTAGGGATGACCACCGGAGAGGGTCTTGTACGCAAGGGCAAGCGTTACCGTACGAGCCCAAAGATGATTTTTGTAAAGCCTCTGGCAAAGGATTTTCGTTTTCTTTTGTGTTCACAGCAACTCAAAGGGAGGGTGGAAAAATGAGCAAAGTGAGCCAGAGGCTGAACCGCGAACAGATAAAGCAGCTAAGAAAGCAAAGGAAGAAGGCCGCCAAAGTATTACGCGAAAAGCAGCAAGTCCAAGGGTTAAAAGTGCCGATTAAGGCGGCCATACCCAATCGCAAGAGTGAATACGGCAGTGTGCAAGAAGAACAGAAAGCCCGCCAGGAGGCTACCACTGAACAGGTTAGGGTTTTTCGAGCCCAGTTGCCGATGCTGTTAAAGCGCCTGTCGAAGATAAAGGACCCGAGAAATCCCAAAAAGATAAAATACAAGCATACGCTGCTGATGATATACGGTATCCTGACGTTTGTGTTTCAAATGTCCTCCAGACGCGAAGCCAACCGGGAGATGACCCGTCCACAGTTCATGGAGAGTTTGAAATTGCTATTTCCTGAATTGGCGGATTTGCCGCACAATGACACCCTGATGCGGTTGTTGGCCAGCATTGATGTCGATGAAATTGAAAGTGCACTTATCGGCTTAGTGCGAAAGTTGATCCGGGCCAAGAAGTTTGTGCGGTATTTGGTTGATAATCGTTACCCCATAGCCATCGATGGTAGCCAAAAAGTTGTTCGCAACGTTCTGTGGAGTGAAGAATGTCTGGAGCGTGAAGTGAAAAAAGGTGATGACAGCCAAATGCAATATTACGTGTTAGTGCTCGAGGCCAGCTTGGCATTTTCCGGTGCGATGACGATTCCTTTAATGAGTGAATTTTTGAGTTATACACAAGGCGATACCGATACAAAAAAACAGGACTGTGAACAGAAAGCATTTAAACGATTGGCCAAACGGTTAAAGGCTGAATTTGGCCATCTTGCCATCATGGTGCTTTTGGACGGGCTGTATCCCAATGGGCCCATCATGGAGCAGTGTCGTAAAAATAAATGGGATTACATGGTGGTTTTACAAAACAAAAGCCTTAAGAGCGTCTGGCAGGAATATGAAGGACTTAAAGGGCTTGAGACAGACAATCATTTTAATATGAACTGGGGCAATCGAAAGCAGCAATTTGAGTGGGTCAATGGAATCGAGTATTATTACGGCCCCAACGAAAACAAAAAGCAGATTGTCCATGTGGTTGTTTGTGAAGAAAGCTGGCAGGAGGTGGCCAAAGATTCTGCTGAAATTGTCACCATGCAATCACGTCACGCTTGGATTTCCAGCAAACCCTTGGATCAGTTCAATGTGCACAAACGTTGCAATTTGGGTGCACGCCACCGATGGTGTATAGAGTCCGGCTTTTTGGTGGAAAAACGTCATGGTTACCAGTATGAACACATGTTCGCTTATAACTGGAATGCGATGAAGGGCTATCACTATTTAATGCGATTGGGGCATCTGATCAATGTTCTATCCCACAATTGCGAGCGTCTGGTGCAAATGGTACGAGAGTTAGGCGTGCGAGGTTTCATCCGTTTTGTACGTGAAACCCTAAGCGGTCGATGGTTAGATCCTTTATGGGTCCGCAAACGTCTTGCAGCTCCATTTCAACTTCGGTTGATATAAGCATCCAGCAAGTTAAATCAGATTCCGTGAAATATCGCCCAAATAATGCTGAGCAAGACACAGCTGTATCCAAATGCGAATATTCTTTGCGGAAGCGAGGGGAATGCACTGATTCATGGTGCGATTTTGCGCCAGGTTGAGCTATCAAAATGAAAATTTTTTCCATGTCATAGTGTAAGCCCCTCTCCACTTCTTTCATGCTTCATCGCTGCATCGATGGCGGTTGCCTTGACACAATAATCAGTCGCTCCTTAAATCCGAAATCGCAATACCCCGAACCTTGAACCTCTATACCGAATACAAATAGTCAAAAACACCGAAGATGAGTTCGGCAACCTGCTGATTGCCTTCAACCGTGCCGGCCAATCCGTACAAGGCGGTAGTTTCGGCTACGGTTCCGGCTTTGGCTCTGGCATAATCCACACCGGCTCGCAGATCTATCAGAAATCGCTCGGCAACATCGGGCACAACTGTCTGGGGCATGGTGACGCAGAAATGCAGGGCCGGCGGCAGTTGCAGGACATTAAAACGCCAGCCTCTGGTTTTCATAAAATCGTTGATGTGGAATACATCTACCTGCTCGGACCGGAAACTGATCACAAACGTCGGCTCTCCGATTAATAAGAGCTCCGGTATCTCTTGAATACCATGTTTGATTTTGTCGGCCACCTCCATAATCTGCCCGGTGGATTTCAGGTACCCTTCTTCACCGAGATAGACCATGGCCGCCCAGGTGGCGGCCGTCAAACCGCCGGAACGGCTGCCGGCGGCGGTTGGTGAAGCGTACATGCCGCCGGGCCAGTCCGGAATATTAAAATA
>QMMS01000404.1 GCA_003647375.1 Deltaproteobacteria bacterium | reverse complement strand
TATCACACCTTTTCTTCGGTCGCGCTCTGTCCTAAAAGACCGCTCGGTTTCAGGTATAACACCAGAATCATAACCACGAAGGTGGTTACATCTTTCCATTCACTGGGTAGAAATGCCGACCAGGCGACTTCTACGAAACCAATGATCATACCACCCAGCATGGCCCCCGGTATGGAACCGATACCGCCCAGAATGGCCGCTGCAAACGCTTTGATCATATAAATAAAACCCATATCAAAGCGAACCGAACCATAGTACATACCGACCATTATGCCAGCGGCTGCCCCCAATCCCGGACCGATCATAAAAGTAACGCGAATGGTTTTATCGACGTTGATACCGAGCATCCTGGCCATGGGTTTGTTCTGCGCCGTGGCCCGCATGGCCTTGCCCAGCTTGGTGGACGTGACAAAAATCCACAAACCATACATCAGGGCAAAGGCCAAGATAATGATGAAAACCTGGCCATAGGAAATTTTGGCGTCCATGATTTTAAAACCTTCCCAGCCCAGTACATTCGGAAAGCCCCGGTCAGAAACGCCCTGGCTCAGCATCATACCGTTGGACAGAAAGATGGACATCCCCAGCGCACTCAGGATGGCAGCCAGGCGTGATGCGTTGCGTAAGGGTTTATAGGCTACCTGTTCGATGGAAACGCCCAGAACGGCAACATAGGCCATGCCGAGGCCGAAAACCAAAACCATGGATATAATAAAATGACTGTCGACAAAACCTACCTTTTGAAGCCCCGCCAACACGATTAAGCCGGCAAAGGCCCCTGCGGTAAACATTTCGCCATGGGCAAAATTGATCAACTGGATAATTCCGTAAACCATGGTATAGCCAAGGGCAATCAGGGAAAATATGCTGCCCAGAAAAATGGCGTTGATCAATTGCTGAATTAGAAAAGACGATGTATCCATATGGAATACTTCCTTTGGCTAAGCAGAAAGACGACTTACTTCACCCTACGTTGCAACCTCAGGGTTCATATTGGGGAGATCGTTGTAACGACCGGGGGCCTTTGCCCCCGATCGTTGGTGGTAAATTAATACATTGTGTCGGTAAGCGGATTGTAATAAGGCACGAAAGCGCCATCTTTGACGATCCATACGGCGTGGGCCAAGGCACGGTCGCCCTTTTCATCAAACGTGATTTCCCCGGTGGCTCCCAATGATTTCGAGGCCCGGATGGTTTCGGCGAGTTTTTCTACGCCGGCCTTTTTGACGCCTTCCAACACCAGCATGGCGGCATCGTAAGCAAAAAAGGAGAATGAACCGATTTCATTTTCGCCGACGCCCCAGTCTTTGGAGTAGGCTTTTACAAAGTCGGATCGAACGGGGTTGTCGGCAACCGGTGCTGCGAAGGTCAGATAGATTCCCTCGGTGGCCGCTCCACCCACCTCGGTGAATTTAGGCTGAAAGCAGGCATCTTCGGTAACCAGCGTAGAGGTAATTTCGAGCTGTTTGACCTGACGTGCCATCAAGGAACCCTCGGGCTGATAAATAGACATGTAGATGACGTCGGGGTTCAGTCGTTTCAGCGATGTCAATATAGCGGTGAAGTCTTTGTCACCGGGAGTAATGTGTTCGTGGGCGACAAATTCAAGCTTTCCGGTTTCCTTGGCAAACCTTTTGATATTGTCCACAAGACCGACCGTATAGGTCTGACGGTCGTCAATCAGGGCGACTGTTTTGGCTTTCAGGGAGTTTTCCATAAACTTTACAGCAGACCATCCCTGAACATCGTCTCTCGGCGGCAGACGGAAGAATTTTTTGAATCCCCGCTCCGTTATTTTTTCATTGGTAGACGCCGGTGTAAGCATGACGATGCCCGCCTCGTCGACCGGTATCGAACTTGGCAGGGTTGCGGAGGAGCAGTAGCAGCCGATGATGGCGGATACATCACTGTTGATAAGTTTATTGGCGGCCATGGTAGCCTTGCCGCCATCGCAGGCACTGTCTTCGGCCAGAATTTCGATTTTGTCATACCCGGGCAGCCCACCGCTGGCCTCAAACGCTTTTACGGCGGTTTTCACACCCTGGAGGATGTAGGTTCCATCCTGGGCATAGGGGCCTGTCAGGGGACTCATGGTTCCGATCTTAAGCGTCTTGGCGGTTGCTATGCCACTGAAACATGCGATCACTGCGATGCACAATACAAAGATACCAATTTTTTTCATCTTGCTCCTCCTTGTGATGGGTTTGTCTAACATTCTCGCCTTTCTTAAGAGTTAAAAGCGGGGAACGATCTCTATAACATCAAACATACCAACTGCTTTGGTTATTTCTTGCCTCCCGATCCCAGGTAGGCCTCGATAACCGTTTCGTTGTTTTGGATTTCCTTTGGTGTTCCTTCGGCAATTTTCTGCCCATAATCGAGAACGGTGATCATGTCAGAGATGCCCATTACCAGCCGCATATCGTGTTCCACCAGAAATATATCCAACCCGGTATCCCGGATTTTGAGGATAAGCTCCATCAGGTCGGCGGTCTCTTTGGGGTTCATGCCGGCCGCCGGCTCATCGAGCAGAAGGGTGCCTGGTTCTGTAGCCATCGCCCTGGCGATTTCGAGGCGGCGTTGATTGCCGTAGGCAAGGTTGGAGGCATAATCGTTTCGGAATTCCTCAAGCCCAAGAAATTCGAGTACCGCCATGGCCTTCTCTGCAATTTCTTTTTCTTCCTGCACCAAAAAAGGGGTGTTCAACAGTGCGCGTATGGCGCCGCTTTTGGTACGGCAGTGCAGGCCCACCTGTACATTTTCCAGAACTGTCATGGAATTGAAAAGGCGGATGTTCTGAAATGTCCTGGCGATGCCTCGGGAAACGACTTTGTTGCTGTGCAGTCCATTGAGTGTTTCACCATTGTACGTAATGGTTCCTTCGGTTGGTTTGTACACACCGGTGATCAGATTGAACACCGTTGTCTTTCCAGCACCGTTGGGGCCGATCAGGCTCAATATTTTTCCGCTGGGCACCTCGAGATCCAAGCTGTCGACAGCCAGCAGACCGCCAAATTTCATGGTAACATTTTTCAATAGCAATTCGGCCATACAAACAACTCCGGCAATAAGGGTTCAAATAAATGGTGCAAGCCAAAAGCGCCTATGCGGTGTTCCCGGTGCAACATAAAAATTTATGGAGCATCAATAACATGGGTAAAGGAGGGGATTCCCATTGTTGAATGCTCGTAGGCAGGATAAAACTTAAGGTGATATATCTCCGGCATCGTTTGAAGTGCCGTTTAGAAGTCTATTACCAGTTTCCGTAAAATCCTACTCGCAAAAACCGTATCCTCACACATCTGATGCCGTGTTATCCGGTACACTGAACAATAAATTAACGTTGCATAAATATAGAACCTGATTCATTTAGTCAATCATAATCGACATTGAAGGTGTAATGTGGGTCTTCGTGTAGTCTCCAGTACCGTTCCTGCAATTCCTGGGTAACCGATCCGGGCATGCCTGAACTGATTGTTCGCCCATCGATTTTCGTGATCGGCATGATGCCCCCAGCGGTACTGGTGGCAAACACTTCATCGGCTGTACGAGCATCATCAGCGGCAAGATTGTGCTGTATGACCTCGTAACCATGATCGGTTGCTATCTCAATCGCAGTTCTGCGCGTGATACCTTCGAGCACGCCACGTGCCGGGGTCGTGATGGTGCGGTCTTTTACCGCGAAAATATTAAAACCGGGTCCCTCGATAAGGTTTCCTTGTACATCGACGACAACGGCAGTTTCCCCACCGCGATCATAGGCTTCGAACAAGCCCATAACCATGTCGAGCCAGTGGTAGTTCTTTACGGCAGGATCAACCGATTCAGGAGGTATTCGCTGCAATCGACTAACGATCAGGTGCAATCCTTTTTTCTGTTTTTCAGGATTAGCGATCCATACGAACGGAATTGCGAAGGCAAAGAACCGATTTGTACACTCCCTTGGATCGCGTGATCCTGGTTTTGGCATTCCTCGGGTACAGATCATTTCAACATAGGCATCTTGCAGCCCACTCTTCTTCACGCAATCAATCAGGATGGAGCGCAAATCACCGCGTTTGTGACGAATAGACATGTGCAGTTTGTCTATTCCTGATAAGAAGCGATCGATGTGATCATCGAGTCGGAAAAACTTTCCCTTCCATACGTGGGCGACATCGTAGGTCGCATCTGAGTGGAGGAAGCCCCAGTCAAGGATCGATATTTTCGCCTCAGCGATGGGCACAAATTGTTCATCGACATAGGCGGCACCATTTGAAAAGTCAAGC
>QMMS01000403.1 GCA_003647375.1 Deltaproteobacteria bacterium | reverse complement strand
CGTTCTTTCTATTGAACCCATAGACCTTGGAAAGAAAAAGTAGTGATAAAGGCTCAGGTTCAGTGCGCTATATTTCCAAGCTTCTCCCTAATATAAGTCCTGGTGTCCTGGGGGAGGGAAGTGAATTTGACACGGACTTTACTTTGGTGGGGCCAGCCTTCTGAGCTTTCAACCATCACTACCTTTGCATATATTTCGGATAGATGTTGAGCTGTATCGGTGTGGATAATGAGTTTGAGGTTGGAACGAACTTGGATTTCTCCCTGCAACAAAACCTCAGCTTCGGAAACATCGAGGCGTGTGATCTGACCTTGAATTGATTTTTCTGATACTTCCTTTCCCTCAAGGGGGAAGCATGAAACCATCAGGGGCCTCTTGAGATGCTTTAGCGCTTTCGTTTGTACTTCAGGTAAAAAGACGGAGTATTTTCCCTCAATCCCAGTAACATCATATAGGGCTACCGGGTGGTCTATCCCTTTGAATTGGACCTGAAAGGTTTCCCTCACCTTGAGCTTGACGCTTATTTTTTCATATGTCCCGTGACTGATGAGAACCTGCCCGCCAACTGTGTGGGACTCTATACGATATGTTGTATTGATGGGAGTTCCCACTGCACCATACTTGGTCCGTTTTTCAGAACCTATATTGCCGACAACGACCTCTCCAGTGTTGATGCCGATACCCATTGAGAGTTGAGGAAGGTTCTTCTGCCGCAAAAACTTGTTTATTTCGGGCATTGTAGACTGCATCTCAACAGCGCATGCAATCGCACGTTCGGGATCGTCTTTTGCGCTCAACGGTGCACCAAAAAAAACAAGGATACCGTCCCCCTGGAGTTCGTCTACTGTTCCCTGGTAACGGGCAATGATTTCCACCATTCGTTCAAAGTAGTGATTGAGGATCTGGATGACATCATGGGGAGAAAGTCTGTCTGAGATTGAAGTAAACCCTCGTAGATCGGACACAAGGAAGGTTACCTGGCGGCTTTCGCCGCTCATCTCGAGACCTTGTGGTGAATTGAGCAATTCATCGACCACCTCCTTACTTAGATATCGTCCGAAGGTGGAATGGATAAAATGATGATCCCTTTCCTCCTTGATAAAACGATAAATGACGATAACTATTGAGGTAAAAGTAATTATCAGGAGCGGTCGGACAATCGGAAAAATGAGGTTGAAGTAAAGAAAACTTACACCTGCAACTCCGATATAGGTTGCGGCGATACACATAGTCCCGAGAATGAAATTGAGAGAGGAGATTCTGAGGGGTAAAACCAAAAGAATAATCAGCAAGATGCCTTCTAGTATTAGCTCTTGCATCCCGGACAGGTCAGTTAAAAAAGAATCTTGAAGAATGGTGTGTAATACGCTGGCGTGTATGCCGCTGGAAAGGAAATGGGGGTCAGTCGGTACAGGGCCTATATCCGCCGCTCCTGTTGTCACTTCTGATACCAATACGATTTTTCCTGCCAACTCATCGCCCCACATCTCCATTTCAATCTTATCATCAGAGGCGTAAAAAATATCAGCAAAATTATAGTGTTTCATACGTCCCCATGGGCCTATGAAATTAACCAATATATTGCCATGCTGGTCTATCGGAATTACGATATTCCGACCTGATGATCCGCCAGGTTTTTTAGCATCTTCAAGGGTGATCGACTTTCCGGGCTTAACAATGATCTTTTCCGGGGGAACATTCAGATAATCACAGATACTCCTGAGGGCAAAGCTAGGGAAAAGCGCTTCTTTATACTTGACCAAAAGCGGTATTCTGCGATTGACCCCATCGGGATCTGTTTTAAGATTCAGAAAACCCAACCCTCGAGATACTGATGCCAGTTCAGGATAGGTAACGAGCGGGTCTGTCCCTTGATAAAATCCGTTGGGATTCCCATCAACAAACACATGCCATCCTGTTTTCTCAAGGTCTGGAAAATCTTCTGCTCCTCCTTTTATCAGTCGATCTATAGAAACTTCCTGTTCTCCCAGGTTAAATGCCATACCGAAATATACATTCGCAGCATCTTTAGTGGCCTTTATAAGTAAACGGTCTTCAACCCGATCCGTGCGGGCAGCAAAGATGAAGTCATACATTTGGGCTGATACGTTCATCTCAGTCAGGTTTTTTATCACCCGGGCATAGTGGGAACGATCAAGGTAAAAGGTCTTGAGCCGTTTAAGGCTTGTGTCGGTAATATCAACGTGGATAATAGTACTGTTGTATAGGGGCTGGAAACAGGATGCGGAAGATCTAATGACGAAAAGCTGATCTATGGCTTTTGCATCCCACATCTCAAATTGATTCGGGAGGAGCCAGAAACATAACCTGGCCGCAAGAAAAGAGCCCAAAATCAGAAGGAGTGTAATCCGGGAATGGTGTCTTTTATTTGTGTTCAATAGTAAATGTCTTGCTGTAAAAATTAGATGTATAGACCTCGGAAGCAATGGGATCTATGTCAGGGAAGGCTGCATTCTCATCTTTAACAATACCCCTGATGTTTCCCCCGATTGCGATGGGTCGTTCAGCAGCGGCTGTAAATTTGCGATGCTGCTTTATTGTCTGATGGATTTCGGCGATAAGTTTTTTGGCAAGCTCCTGTTTGTTTGTACTGTCAACTGAATGGTATTTATTATAAAGCGTTTCAAGATTCATCAGCTTTTTGGCAGAAGCGAGCAGATAGAACCGCTCAAGTCCTACCTTTTCATCCAGTTCAAACCATTTTGTTCCCTCGGGGATATAATACTTCTTGCCTGCCTTATAGTCTGCCTCAAACTGTTGCAGGGTTTTAGGGAATAGAAGGTATATATCATCCTCTGCGGTTCTGTAAAAAAGATATATAAAGCACTTGGTTTCAAGTTGTAGCAGTAACTTTAGACGATCCCCCGTTTTCAGAACCGTATCACGCGTGATAGCGACAAGCCTTCGATCCCCTTTTTGACCAACCATAGCCCCAAATGCCCACCGGAAGCATATCTCATTTTCCTCCTTTTGTTCTCCCCTAGCTTCCAAATGGCCTGCTAAAAGTAAACATAGCAGGAGAGCGACGACCAGGGCCGGATAATTTGACACAAAACCTTTCATTTCATTCCCTCCCGATCAGTTAGCTGTTCATTTTTACCAGAAAATAAATAGGAACTCTCCTTCCCCTTCAAGCCTGCCGTATAATGGGGACTGGTCCTGCCCAGAAGCATTTGAGACCGTTGGTCTAGATTATTCTACACGAATAAACTCCACACGACGATTTTTTAATCGGCCGCCATCTGTGTCATTAGAAGCAATCGGTTTGGTTTCACCACAATCTTTAATAGCCATACGACTGGAATCGATTCCATAATGGGTGAGCAAGTAATTCTTAACAGATCTTGCTCTGTCTTCAGAAAGTTTCTGATTGTATTCTTTTGCCCCTATGTTATCGGTGTGTCCTGCGATAATAACAGCAGCATCCGAAAGACCACCTTTCAAAGCTCTCCCAAACTCATTAAGCAATGGATATGAATCCGGAAGGATTTCGGCAGAATCAAAATCGAAATGAATGAGAGCCCCAATGCGGGGAATGATTCCCGAAGCTGAAACAACATTCATCCCCCGTATGCGATAAGATCGGCCATTTATAACTTTATAAACTTTCCCACTTTTGACTTCATATCCGTTCCCATTTTTTACAGACCTTTTATCACTAAAACGAAGACTCCTAACAATTTCTTCTTGTGACTTTGGAAAAGCAATCTCTTCGGCTGTAAGAGATGCCGGTGGGACAATCAAGGCGAACATAACCATCGAAATCCATAGATTCCGCATATTTCCTCCTCAGAGATCAATCGATTGCATGTTGTTTTGCTCTAAAAAGAAAAGAATATCGCCTTTGCCTTCAATATGTGCAAATATTGGAGTTTGAGCATGATTCGTCAAATCAGCTACAATCGGTGGAATGTACTTGCCGATTTCGAGACCGGTGACGACCTTGTCGCTATTGAGGTCCGCATCGCCCTGCAGTGAGCGCAGAAAAAATTCTGTAAATAAGCCGTGTTTTTCTCCCTCAAACGCCACCTGGTCTTTTGCACCGGCCGTAATTATCTGAATCACTCTCTTGTAAGTCGATCCCATATGCTTGCCGCCATTATTCTTCGGTTTGGTGGCACCCTGCTCCAAAATCTGGCCGGCATAACAGCAATCCATTACGAAAATGATGTGCTTGGCACTTATGTGGCTACAAAGGTCGCGGATTTGCCCCATGGAAATGGCCGTGGCGGGTAAGTCTGTAAGACTGGATT
>QMMS01000402.1 GCA_003647375.1 Deltaproteobacteria bacterium | reverse complement strand
TCCACGAAGGTTATCAGTTCTTCTTCGGTGATGGTGCTCGACTTTTTGATGCGGCCGGTGAGCCAGGGGATGAAATTGAGAAACTTGATCACAGGGAAAAAAAACAACGACAGCCAGTATACCGGATAGATGGCCATTCTGGCGATGAGAATATTGTTCTGGGTTGCGATGGATTTGGGAAAAACTTCCCCGAAGACCAGGATCAGGAAGGTCATGCCACCGGTGGCGATACCCACTGCAAAATTTGGAAAAGCCTTCATGGCGAGGGTGGTGGCAAACGCTGCCGCAGCGACATTGACCAGATTGTTTCCGATTAAAATGGTTGTCAGAAGCCTATGGGGGTCTGCCTTCAATTTCTTGATCAGCCGGGAGGTTTTTTTACCATCTTTGGACATATGAATGGCCTTGGTTTTACTGATGGAAAAGAGCGCTGTTTCGGCCGATGAAAAAAAACCGGATAGAACGATCAACAGTAATAGGGTTAAAACCTGGTCTGTCATGATGGCTGTTTCCTTACCTTGCCCTTACAGGGATGGATGGCCGAAAAGAACAATAGATGAGATATTTGTCGGGATGAGTGGCGTAAAAATGGGTCTTGCAAGATTTGAGGCATCCTCTTGAAATGGCTATGGGATCATGTAATAGTTAAGTTATTATTATAACCTACTTTTTCGAAAGATCAAGTTAATACCGATGTATTACCTCTAAAAATATGGAAGTGTCAAAAGATATTCAGGAATATGTCCAAGCCTTGAAGGCATCCAAACGGCTGGGAGGCCAGGTTGTTTTCCATAAAGTTATTCCAGAAGAACCGGCGATCTGGGGGGAACCCTTAGAGGCTTGGCCCGGAACAATAGAGCAGATGCTTCGCGATGCAGGCATCCAAAAGCTCTTTGTCCACCAGGCCCAGGCCATTGATTTTGTACGAGCCGGCGAACATGTTGTAGTGGCGACGCCAACCGCCAGTGGTAAAACCCTGATCTATAACCTCATGGTCATGGAGAGATTTTTGGTGCGGCCGGATTCGAAAGCTCTCTTTATGTTCCCCTTAAAGGCGCTTGCACAGGATCAGCTCTTGAATCTGAATAAATTTACCGCTTCTCTGGAAGGTAGAAGACCGACAACCGCCATCTATGATGGGGACACGTCTACATGGCACAGGAAGCGCATCCGCGAAAAGCCGCCTAATGTTATCATGACCAACCCGGAGATGCTTCATTTATCGTTTCTGCCGCATCACACGCGCTGGGCTTCATTTTTCTCGGGACTCGAAACCGTTGTGGTCGATGAGGTTCACACCTATCGGGGTCTATTGGGATCGCATATGTCCCAGGTTTTCAGGCGGTTGGAACGGGTCTGCAGGCACTATCGTTCATCACCTGCTTTTATTTTCAATTCAGCGACGGTCGCCAATCCGAAACAACTGGCGGAACAGCTCACCGATTTTGAGGTTCGAACGGTCAGCAATAGCGGATCACCCAAAGGAAAGCGGCACATTCTATTTATCGATCCCATCGACAGCCCGGCTCAGACGGCTATTTTGCTGCTGAAAGCAGCGTTGAAGCGAAATTTGAGGACGATTGTTTACACACAGTCACGAAAAATGACCGAACTGATTGCTATCTGGGCTGGAACCCAGGCCGGGGAATATGCAGACCGGATCAGTGCCTATCGGGCCGGATTTCTACCGGAAGAACGACGAGAGATCGAGTCTAAACTGAGCAGGGGGGAACTTCTGGCTGTTATTTCCACGAGTGCGCTGGAGCTGGGTATCGACATCGGTGACCTGGATCTTTGTCTGCTGGTGGGATATCCCGGCACCATCGTATCCACATGGCAGCGAGAAGGGAGAGTCGGAAGAAATGGTCAGGAATCGGCCATGATACTTATTGCCGGTGAAGACGCCCTGGACCAGTATTTCATGAGAAACCCGGAAGATTTTATCCAGCGAAGCCCCGAAGTGGCGGTGGTCAATCCCTTTAATCCGAATATTCTTGCCAGGCATGTAGTCTGCGCAGCTAACGAGTTACCGCTGTCAAAGGGTGAATCCTTTATGCAGGACCAGGAGGTAGTGGAGGCGATAGCGACGCTTGAAACAGGCGGTGAACTTCTCAGGAGCGGGGAGGGGGATCGGTGGTTTTCGAGTCGGAAGGCTCCTCATCGCCAGGTACATCTGCGCGGGGCCGGGAACCGGTATGCCATCATCGGCAGTTCCGATGGTGAAAACAAAGGCGAGATTGATGGTCTCCGGGTTTTCAAAGAGACCCACCCCGGCGCTGTTTATCTACACAAGGGTGATACGTATCTGGTGGATACCCTGGACCTGGAAACCAACACCGTCACCGTCACCCAGGCGAATATTAACTATTATACACGGGCCAGGGCGCATAAGCATACCGAGATACTGGAAACATACGATGATAAACAGGTTGCGGGCACCCGGGTATCAACCGGCAAACTCAAGGTGACGGAACAGGTAACCGGCTTCGACCGCTGGCGTATACGGGGCAGAAAACTCATAAATAGAGTACCGTTGGATCTTCCCGAGCAGACATTTGAAACGGATGGTATCTGGTTCGAGATCCCCTCCAATGTACAGACGAAGGTGGAATCCCGGTACCTTCATTTTATGGGGGGCATACACGCCATGGAACATGCTGCCATCGGGATGTTCCCGCTGATCGTCATGACAGACAGAAATGATCTTGGGGGAATCTCCATTCCGTATCATCCACAGATCGGATCTGCCGCCGTGTTTATCTATGACGGTATTCCGGGTGGTGCAGGCCTGTGCAGGCAGGCATTTTACAGGGCCAAAGATCTCTTGGGCGTTACCCTGAAAGCCATCAAGACGTGTCCCTGTGAAACCGGTTGTCCGTCCTGTGTGCACTCGCCCAAGTGTGGATCCGGAAACCGTCCCATTGATAAGGCATCTGCAATATTTGTCTTGAAGGAACTCCTCCAGATGCCGGGTGATGCTGTGGACACGCCTGGTCGTTATGTCGCAGGACATGCTCAATATTCAACGGAACCCGGGAAAAGCTCCACCCGATCGAATCGATTGGATCCCCGGCGCGATATCCGGGAGGCCCCGCCCATTCAAAAATCGGCGGCTCAAGTCTCCGGAAGCGGTGGGATGCTTGTTGGGCATCCAGGAAATTACCTGGATAACGGCAAAAAAGAATTCAAGTCGGTAGACCGGGCAAATCGCAGGGGGACGATTGTGAAGAAACTCGGCGTTTTCGACCTTGAGACACAACGATCTGCCCAGGAGGTGGGGGGATGGCATCGGGCGGATCTTATGAAGGTAAGCTGCGCAGTGCTTTATGATTCCGAGGCGCAGGTGTATCACGAGTATCTGGAAAAGGATATGCCTCGGTTCGTCGAGCACCTCAAGCAATATGATTGTGTGGTGGGATTCAATATCAGACGTTTCGATTACAAGGTTCTCAGCGGCTACTCGGACTTTGATTTTGGGAAACTCCCCACACTTGATTTGCTGGAAGAGATTCACAAGCAGCTGGGCTATCGATTGTCTCTGGATCATCTGGCAAAAATAACCCTCGGTTCAAAAAAATCAGCCGACGGGCTCCAGGCATTGCGTTGGTGGAAACAGGGAAAAATCCGGGAGATCATCGATTACTGCCGGCAGGATGTGCGGATTACATGGGAAATATATTGTTTTGGAAACGAAAAAGGTTACCTGTTGTTCCAGAACAAGGCAGGAAATATGGTGAGGGTGCCGGTTAGCTGGGGATAACAGATCAGCAACCTTTTCGCTATCCCTGCCACACGACTGGCCTATTCTCCTCATACCACCCGTCGGAGTGCGGGCCATAGACTTCTTCTAGCTTGGCACGCTTGAGTTTCATGGTGGGTGTCAGAAAGCCGTTTTCCGGGAGCCATTCGTCCTTGGCCACAACCACAAATGCCAGTCGCTCGTGATGAGGGAGCTCGCGGTTAATGCTATTTAGGTGCTCTGCAAGGTCCCCTTCGATTACTGATTTATTTCCCTGATCGATGGCTTCTCGGGCACCTTCCGATAACATCACCACCGCATGCGGTTGAGGATATCCCGAGCCGGTTACACAACACGCTTCGACATGCTGGCTTACGGCGAGCTGATTCTCGATGGGCGCGGGCGCAACGTACTTTCCTTTAGATGTTTTGAACTGCTCTTTTGCACGGCCGGTAATCTTGAGGCGCCCCTTCTCATCGATCTCTCCAAGATCGCCCGTTTTAAAAAATCCGTCCTCAGTAAATTCCTCTTCGGT
>QMMS01000401.1 GCA_003647375.1 Deltaproteobacteria bacterium | reverse complement strand
CAGTCCTCTGGGGCTCTGACCACCGATTACAGCTCACCTTCTCACCCGCTTACTATCTGATGTTCCGTCCTGTATCCTCTGTGGCTCTGACCTCTGTCCTCTGTCTTTATTTGACCGTCACCACCGGGCAGTGCGATTTCAGAATCACGAATTGGGCCGTTGACCCGAAAACCAGTTTCTCAACTTTGGAACGACGCCTGATGCCGATGATGATCTCATCCACCATCTCCTCTTCGGCAAACTGCACCAGGTCTTCCCCGGCGGAAAGTCCGCGAATCAACAGATGGGTGACGCACTCAATCCCTTCATCCAGGCACGCTTTTTTCTCGAATTCCAGATCCAGCTCCGCCCTTTCTATATCATCCTTTTCGGATTCGGTCCCCTTGGTCATGGATGAGACGATGATGATTCTGCCGTTGTAGGCCTTGGCATGATCCCTGCCCAGCCGCAATGCTTCCCGAGAAGACCTTGAACCGTCATAGCATACCATGATTTTCATCGGTAACTCCTTTCACTTCAGATTTTCATGCCCTGATGTATACGACAAAGCATGCAGTATGAGAATTGATTGTATAAAGGATCTTAATCTAAGAATTTAAATTCTGCCGTTCTGCAAGCAGCGGAGAATTCAAAATAAATCTACAGTTGCTCTACCACACCTCAAGTGTGATTGCCACCACGAAATCAACTTGCCTGAAAAGCCTATTTCCTCCAGGAAAACAGTGATGCCCCGAGAAGTAGAAACACAACGATCATAGCTGCCAGAGAAAGCAGTTCAGGAACGACATCAAAAAGGTTGGCACCATCGTTCATCACCTTGCGGGCGGCAGTCAGCATGTGCGTCAGCGGAAATATCTTGGCAGCCAGTTTGATCCACTGCGGGGAACCCTCCAGCGAAAACCAGACTTCCGACAGAAACATCATGGGCCATGTGATGAAATTGAGAATACCGCTGGTAAACTCTTCGCTGGTGCCTCTGGAGGCGATCAGGAGGCCCAGAGAGGTCAGGCTGACCCCTCCCATGAAAAACACGATGAACAGGTCGACATAGGAGCCTTCCACCTGGAATGAAAATACCAGATCACACCCCACCCAGACGACAACCAGGGTAAACATGAGCAGAAAGATCCTGGAAAGGGTTTGGGCCGCCAGGTACTCAAAAGACGTCAGCGGTGTGGCCTTGAGGCGTTTGAGAACACCGTTTTTCCGGTATCGTACCACGATATACCCAACACCCCAAAGAGCGCTGAACATCATATTCATGGCCAGGATGCCCGGAAAAATCCAATCAATATACCGGATCTCACGGCCTTTTACTTCTCTGCGGTCCGACAAACGGTCGCCCGCTTCGGAAACAAGGCTGGATTTGAAAATTCTCTCAACAAAATAGCCTCGGGGAGATGTCGAACTGACCCAGTATTGATAAGGCGTTGAACCGGCTTTGAGCAAAAAGTCGATTTTGTGGTGCAGAAGCTTGTTGAAAGCCGTTTCCCGGTCTTCAAAGGCGATAAACTCCACGTGTCGGGTTTTGAGAAAGCGTGGGGGCACCCCGTTGCTTGCGGAGGCCAATTGCTCCTGGGCCAGGGGGAAGATTCCGACCTTGTATTCCTTTCTGCCCTCCCCTCCGAAAATCAACGCAAACCCGCCCACGAGCAGGAAAGGAAAAATAAAATTCCAGCCAAATGCAGAACGGTCCCTGAAAAACTCACGATTGCGGGCTGTGAACATCGCCCAGAGGCGCTTAAGCTTCATGCTCTAAGTTTCTTTCCGGTCAGTTTTAGAAAGACATCTTCCAGGTTGGGCGCCCGCACTGTCATGTCATGGATGTCAACGTTGAAATCCATCAAGGCCTGCAGGCAGATTTTTACATCTTTGGCATAGATCTCGATCACATCGTTAACCCTGCTAAACTGCAAAGGAAAATCAGTTTCAGGGAAATCAGCATCATACCCTGGCAGGGTCACGGTAATGCCTTCGCAGTATTGCTCTATCAGACCCTGCGGAGAACCTGCGGCAATGATTCTTCCCTGGTCCATAATGGCGATTTCATCACACAGTTTCTGGGCCTCCTCCATGTAATGGGTTGTCAGGATGATGGTTTTGCCCTCCTCTTTGACATTTTCCACTAAATCCCACAAATTCCTTCGAGCTTGAGGGTCCAGGCCTGTGGAAGGTTCATCCAGAAACATCAGGCTGGGGTCGTTGATCAACGCAATTGCCAAAAGCAGGCGCTGCCGCTGACCTCCGGAAAGCGTGTCATTGGGTTTCTTAAGAAGCTGCTCCAGGTGGCACTTCCTGACAAGCGAATCCAGCTCCTGTCTTTTCCTGTAAAAACTCTGAAATGTCTTCAGTGTTTCCGCCACTGAAAGAAAAGCCAAAAGCGATGTTTGCTGGAATTGTATACCGATCTCCTCCTTGAAGGATGCATCGCGTTGCTTGCCCTGGTAGTAAATCTCGCCGGCTGTCGGTTTAAGGATTCCTTCCATGACTTCCATGGACGTGGTTTTGCCGGCACCGTTGGGGCCCAGGAGGCCGAAACAAATCCCCTCCCTTATGGAAAAGCTGATGTCGTCGACCGCCTTGAACCGGCCGTATGTCTTGACCAGGTGCCGGACGTCCAGGATCGTGTGACGATTTTTGTGCTCCCTTTTATTCACCGAAAAATCCTCTGATTACCACTGTTAGAGTGCCAGCATTAATGAAATCCGTGAAGTGTGTCAACATGCAATCTGCCTTTATTGATAGCATACCTGTATAAACCCCAGCGTTGGGGTAAAATCCGTGTCTGATAGAATATATGGGGAAAACGCTTTAAAAGTGACAACTTTTAATCAGGACTTGACCGCTGTGCAGCAGGTCAGGAAACAGGGCCTTTTTCGTCTGGATTGACACCCAGCCTAAAATCTATTACTTAAATCCTCGCACCGTTCACCCCAACGCTGCAAACGCCGGAGGGCTTCAGAGTCAAGGCGCCTGAGGGTAAAGTCGTAGTTTTTTACTTCGAACCCTCAGCAACACAGAATCTGAAGTTCTCCGGCGTTCCCGAAGGGTAAACAACATGGCAAAATAGACACCATCCTTGGAATTCATCTGGAGGAATATCCAGACAATGGCTTAATTCCTATAATATTGGTTATAATAACAATTCATTATATATACTTTGCCAGGTTGTTTATGCAACTATGGGGTTCACTGACGCCGGTAATGGATTCGGCAATAATTTTAATATTTATCAAACAGAGGAAATGAAAATGAAGATCAAAACACTCCTACTGCTGCTTTGCTGGGTAATATTTTCCACAGGTACTGTTTCGGCCGAAACGTCGAAACCTAAGGTACACATGCAGACCTCCCTTGGTCTCATCGTTATTGCACTCGATGCTAAGGCAGCCCCTAAATCAGTTGCCAATTTTCTGCAGTATGCCAAGTCCGGCTTCTTCAACCAGACCATTTTTCATCGGGTTATCAAGGGTTTCATGATTCAGGGTGGCGGGTTGACACCCGACATGCAGAAGAAAAAAACAAGCGCTCCCATTGTGATCGAAGCCGACAATGGTCTCAAGAACGTCCGCGGATCCATCTCCATGGCCCGCACCATGAACCCGAATTCCGCCACGTCCCAATTTTTTATCAACACCGCCAACAACAAAAATCTGGATTATACATCCAAAACCACCCAAGGGTGGGGCTACTGTGTGTTCGGCCATGTAGTCGAAGGCATGGAAACCGTTGACAAAATCGAGAACGTGGGCACCACAACACGTGCAGGCCGCGGGGATGTTCCTGCCGACCCCGTTATCATCATATCCGTTACCGTAGAGTAATCCGGAGGGCGGAACTACAGAACTACAGAACATCAGAAGGTAAGAAGGAGAGTTGACGGTAGTTTGTCGTCAGTAGTCAGTCAACAGAAATCTTAGCCGCAGACCCCGGTGAAACAAAAGACAGAACGGGTTTCACTGGGCAGGCACTCGCAGACGACCGCAGACAAAACATTTTTAATGTCGCTTCGCGACTGCATAATGCAGATAGCAATTTAAAATATTGATGCCAGAAGCGTATTGCCTTTCGCAAGTATTAACGCGTTGTAATCCAACAAGTAAAGTGACAATCTTTAATCAGGACTTGACCGAGGCTCTGGCCTCTGAGGTTCCGGCCGCTGGTTTTCCACTTGACTTCCACACAATTTCTGCTTAGATTATAGATATCACATTGATTGACGAACCGATGCCATCGTAATTGATTCTAATCCGGCCTGGTTCCGAATTGATCTGCATT
>QMMS01000400.1 GCA_003647375.1 Deltaproteobacteria bacterium | reverse complement strand
TGCGGGAAAGCCGGAGAACTTCAGATCCTGCGTTGCTGAGGGTTCGAAGTAAAAAACTACGACTTGACTTCGGCTGAGCTCAGTCGATGCCCACCCTCAGACGCCTTGACTCTGAAGCCCTCCGGCTTTTGTAATACTGGGGTGGACAGAGCTTGTCGCCGACCCGGGTGTGTGCTACGATGAAACAATCATCCTATTGATCTGTCCGGGGTGATACTACTTGAATTTTAAGGAGATAAATATTCCATGTCTGATAAAATCCAGATGAAAACACCATTGGTTGAGATCGACGGAGACGAGATGACCAGGGTTCTGTGGCCCATGGTGAAGGAGAAACTGCTCGCCCCCTATATCGATCTGAAAACCGAGTACTTCGATCTAGGGCTCAAGCACCGTGACGATACCAATGATCAGGTCACAATTGACGCTGCTGAAGCGATCATGAAGTTCGGTGTCGGCGTGAAGTGCGCCACGATTACACCCAATGAACCCCGTGTTGCAGAGTACAGTCTGAAGAAGCAATGGAAAAGCCCCAACGGTACAATCCGAGCGATGCTGGACGGTACTGTTTTTCGCAAACCTATTATGCTCAATAATATCATTCCAGTGGTTCGCACGTGGGCCAAGCCGATTATTGTCGGAAGACACGCATATGGAGATGTCTACAGGAACGCCGAGATTAGAGCACCCGGACCGGGCAAAGCGGAAATCGTATTTACCGGCGAGGACGGTGCGGAAATACGTGAGACCATCTTCGAGCTAAAGGGAGCCGGAATTCTGCAGGGTATTCATAACACCGACGCCTCCATCCAAGCCTTTGCACGCGCTTGCTTCGAGTACTCCCTGGATCAGCATGTCGATTGTTGGTTCTCTACAAAAGACACCATCTCCAAGACATACGATCAGCATTTCAAAATTCTCTTTGAAACAATTTTCGAAGAAGAGTATAAAGCCAAATTTGATAAAACCGGTATCGAATTCTTCTACACCTTGATCGACGACGCAGTAGCCAGGGTTATGAAGTCGGACGGTGGTTTCCTGTGGGCCTGTAAGAATTACGATGGCGACGTCATGAGTGACATGGTCGCATCCGCATTCGGTTCACTGGCCATGATGAGCTCCGTGCTCGTATCTCCAAAAGGCTGGTTCGAGTACGAAGCGGCCCACGGAACCGTTCAAAAACACTACTATAAACACAGAGCGGGTGAGCGCACTTCAACCAACTCCGTTGCTCTCATTTTTGCTTGGTCAGGGGCCCTTCGCAAGCGGGGTGAGTTGGACGATATCGCCGCTCTCATTAAATTCGCCGATTACCTTGAAAAGACGGTTGTCGAAACCATCGAAGGTGGTTACATGACCGGTGATTTGGCCCGAATCTGCAAACCCAAGGCTGTACAAGTAATGGATTCATTTGCTTTCCTCGACAAAATCGGTGAGAATCTGGCTATAACCTAAATATTGCATGGGGAATGAATGTTCATGGCTGTGGGCGCTAAGGGTTCGCTCAAAAATAACTTAACAGAGTTAGCGCTCAGATTTGGTCCAGGTTTGGCTGATTCGAGAGAGCAAAACCACAGGAATAGCAAGCTATTTCGCGGATTTTGCGAGTGAGACATCGACCAAAGATGGGCTGAAGCTGAGATGCCAAAATGTGAAGTTATTTTTTCGCGAACCCTAAGGACCGGGAGGAGCAAGACGTGAGCCGACTGGCGGCCGTTCAATCCCCACCACGATCAATATCCAAGGACTTAACCCTCGGTCTGATTCTGATAGTATTGATCGTCTCTTCCATCGCCCTTTTGACCGCCTATTATGTCTCCCAGAAGAAAGCCACTACTGAGTTGCAAGCCAAAGCCGATGAGTATGTGGCCTTTATCAAGGACACGTTGGTGCCACCGCTGTGGAACTACGATTTTGAAACAATTAATGCGGTTTGCCGTACCTATCTGCAAAACGACCTCATCACCGGTATCCAAGTCAGCGATCGACGTGGTCAGCTTAACATCTCCATGGTCAAGGAGGATGCACCGGCTTCGTTTATACGCACCGTGGAACTCACCCGCTTAGATATTCCCATCGGCCGAGTGGCTATTTCAATGACCCACGGTTACCAGTCCCGGTTCAACAGGCAACTTTTTGGAACGTTTACCTTTACCATTTTAATTAATTTGGCGACCTTGGCCGTGTTGACCGGCCTCATGCTGCGGATGTCTCTTAAACGCCCCCTGGATCGTCTCAACAAGGTGGTGGACTCCTATGCCGCCGGTGAATATCGCAGTTTCGGCCAAGAGGTACGCTATGCCGAGTTTCAGCCCCTGGTGAATACCCTCGATCAAATGGGTCAGGAGATCCGTAAGCAGCTCTCAACCACCCAAAAAGCCGAAAAAAAATACCGCAGCATATTTGAAAACGCCATCGAAGGCATCTATCAATCAACCCCGGAAGGACGCGTCATCAGCGCCAACCCCGCCTTTGCCCGCATCCTTGGTTACGAATCGCCTGCACAACTGATGGCACAAATCACCGATATCGGATCACAACATTGGGTCGATGTACAGGACCGGCAGCGTCTATTGCAGCACATCTTAACCAATGAGGCCTTGACCTCCTTTGAGGCGCGCCTGGTGCGCAAAGATGGCCGCATCATTTGGGTATTGATCAACGGCCGGCCCGTACGCGACGATAGGGGCAAATTGCTCCATATGGAAGGTATGGTGCAGGATATCACCCATCGCAAAGAGGCCGAGACTGAAAAATTGCGCTTGGAAACCACGTTACGCCAGACCCAGAAAATGGAGGCCATCGGTACCCTCGCCGGGGGGATCGCACACGATTTCAATAACATGCTAGGCGTGATTATCGGTTGCAGCGAATTGGCCATGGAAAATATTCCAGCGGCAAGCGTCACCCGCACCGACCTGGAAAAGGTTCTGGATGCCGGTCTGCGCGCCAAAGCCCTTGTGCGCCAGATTCTCACGTTCAGCCGCCAAAGCGAAAGCGAATTGAAACCCCTGCTTTTACCCCCCTTCATCAAGGAGGTTGTCAAGTTTCTCAAGGCAACCCTGCCGGCGTCGGTGGATATCAGCCTCACCATAGCGGGTAGCAGTGATGTGGTCCTGGCCGATCCGATACAAATGCAGCAGGTATTGATGAATCTATGCACCAACGCGGCCCACGCCATGCAACCGGATGGGGGGGCAATTGAGGTCACCCTGGCAGATGTCTCCATTGATCCCCAGGAACATGTAGATCTGGAGGAATCCTCCCCGGGTGCATATATTGCCTTATCCGTAAAAGATACCGGTCATGGAATTGCCCCGGGAAATCTCCATCGCATCTTCGATCCTTTTTTTACCACCAAGGAAGTGGGATCGGGAACGGGATTGGGTCTGTCGGTGGTCCACGGCATCGTTAAGACCCATGGTGGTCAGGTAAACGTGCAAAGCACGGAAGGCCGGGGCACCACCATTCAGGTGTTGCTACCGAGCTTGGACCACCCTGAAATCGATACCACCACCGAATTGACGGTAACCCCTCCCGAAGGCCATGAAAAGATATTACTGGTGGAAGATGAGCCGGTCCTGGCCGATATTATTCAACGGATCCTGACCGGATTAGGTTATAAGGTGAAGCTTTTTACCCACAGTCCACATGCGATTGATTATTTCAATAACCATTCCAAAAGTTTCGATCTAGCCTTGTTGGACCACAATATGCCGGAAATCAATGGAATTCAAGTCGGCATGCAATTGCACCAAAAGTGCCCCACCCTGCGCATGATTCTCTATACCGGCTTTCACCGGGAAGGGTTGCGTCGCCAGGCCTCACAAGCGAACATTACGAAAATCATCAGCAAGCCGTTGAACCGACTGGAACTCGCCATCGCAATTCGAAAGGTGCTTGATGCAAAACAATGAACCCACTCCTCTCTCCACGGCCCAAGCTCGGGTCCTGGTCGTCGATGACGACGAGGGCATGTGCTACACCCTCACCCGCATGGCCCAGGAAGAGGGCTATTATACGGATCAGGCACATAATCTGAAGAAAGGATTAAGCTTGGCCCTATCGGGAAAATTTGACGTGCTCTTTCTCGATGTACGCATGCCGGACGGTAGCGGCCTCGATATCGTTCCTCGGCTACAGTCCATGTCCAACCCACCGGAAATTATCATTATCGCGGGTTATAGCGATCAGGGCGGTGCCAAGACGGCCGTAAAAAGTGGCGTGTGGGACTATGTTGAAAAACCAGCACGGATTGATGCCCTGAAATTGTCTTTAAAACGTGCTCT
>QMMS01000399.1 GCA_003647375.1 Deltaproteobacteria bacterium | reverse complement strand
TTTTTGAAGTAAAGCAGCCCTTTAAATAAGTCCCCAGCAAGCGTCTTGCTTGATTTTATCTCAATCATGTCTTTGTATACACAAAACGGGACGGATTGTTAAATCAATTCGCAAATTGTAACGTTTCTGGACGGACACTAGATAACCGCATTCGATTAAATCAGGGGTTGGGGAATTTGAAAAAAATATGTGTACATTTTACTTAGGAAATTGTATATACTTAGTTTTCATTTAAGAGTTTTAATAGAAAAAGTAAGTCTTGAAAGAGAAGATTTGGAGACGTAACCATGCAAACCGACTTTCTCGTGGCATGCCATGAGTGTGACCTTCTTCATCGAATCGTTGGATTGCCCGAGGGTGGAACCGGTATATGCAGTCGTTGCGGGGCTGTTCTGGTCAGTCATAAGCGTAACAGTATTGACCGGAGCCTGGCTCTCACCATAACCGGTCTGATTCTTTTTATCATGGCCAATGTCTACCCGCTTCTTGCAATCAAAAGTGGCTCCCTTTTTAAGGCCACCACATTGATGGGGAGTGTGGAGGTTCTCTATTCTACAGGAATGTGGCAGGTCGCTTTGCTGGTATTTTTGACGGCGATCTTGATCCCGTTTTTGGATCTTGTGTCCAGGCTGTGCATCCTGATTCCTCTGAAGATGAACAAGAAGCCATGGAAGCTGCCATTCATCATGTCGTTCAGTCAGTCCATCAACCCCTGGGGAATGATGGAGGTGTTCATGCTCGGCATTCTGGTTTCGGTGGTAAAACTGGTTAAAATGATGAAAGTGATTCCCGGTATTTCCCTGTTTGCATTTGTGTTGCTTATTCTTGTTCTCGCAGCGATTGCGACATCTTTTGACACCCATCTGGCCTGGGAAAAAGAAGAGGGAGAAAGATGATGACCCAACCGCTGACGGCCCGAAATGCATCCATGGTCAGTTGCCATCGCTGCCACCTGGTGTGTCAAATACCGCCGGGGGGTAATCTCTCCGAGATGGCTTGCTCCCGATGCGGCGCGGCCCTGCACCAGCGAAAACCTGACAGTATTACCCGTACGTGGGCTCTGGTCATCGCGGCGATTGCTTTTTACATACCGGCCATGGTCCTGCCCATTTCTGTTACCACAACCCTTGCCGGCGCCCAGGGCGATACCATCATGAGCGGGGTGATCTATTTTATACACTCGGGGTCCTGGGAGATTGCCCTTGTTATATTCGTGGCCAGTATTATGGTTCCGATACTTAAGATAATGATTTTAATATTTTTATTGATATCAGTGCAGCTGAAATCAACATGGCGTCCCCTTGACAGCACCCGTCTTTACCGCATCATCGAGGTAATCGGCAAATGGTCAATGGTGGATATCTACGTGATTACACTCATGGCGGCCCTGATAAAACTGGGTGGCCTGGCATCTTTTGATGCCGGGCCGGCTGCTGTATATTTTGGCACGATGGTTGTCATTACCATGTTCGCTGCCATAAGTTTTGATCCGAGACTTATATGGGATTGTACGGAGGAAAAACATGAATCAAGAAAGTAGTAACCATGAAACGCCCGCAGCGGTACCGCAAGCGGTGGTGAAAACAAAAAAATCTTTTTCCATTGTATGGCTTGTTCCACTGGTTGCCATCCTTATCGGCGGGGGTCTGATTTATAAAGCCGTGACGGAAAAAGGCCCGGAGATCACCATATCTTTTAAATCGGCTGAAGGGCTGGAGGCGGGAAAGACGAAAATCAAATTCAAGGATGTGGAAATCGGTCAGGTCGACGCCATCGATATCGGCAAGGACCTGTCACAAGTCATCGTTTCAGCGGAGCTTGGGAAAGGTACGGCGCGCTATTTGACGGACAAGACCCGGTTCTGGGTGGTACGGGCCAGGATTTCATCGGGCGCGGTCTCAGGAATCGGGACCATTTTTGGCGGTGCTTACATTGCCATCGATCCCAGGGATGACGGAAAAACCGCCCGAAAGTTTGTTGGCTTCGAAGAGCCGCCAATCATATCAACGGAAGAGCCGGGCCGCCACTTTCACTTACAAGCCGAGAAACTTGGATCCTTGCAGCAAGGCACGATTATCTATTACCGGCAGATTAGGGTGGGCAAGGTGGAAAGCTACGCCCTGGCCGAGAACGGGCTAAATGTTGATATTCAAATATTCATTCATGAACCCTACCATAAGTATGTTCGCAAAAACACACGCTTCTGGGATGCAAGCGGTTTTGATATGACCCTGGGTGCGGATGGAATAAAGATCAACACGGAGTCCATGCTCAGCATCATGAGCGGTGGGCTGGCGTTCGCCAATCTAACGGGTTTTGAAGAGGATGAGCCTGCTGAAGACAATCAGATTTTCATATTGTACGACAGTTTTGATGATGCACAGCAGGTGGCATATAGTATCAAAAGTTATTGGAAACTGATTTTCAAAGGATCTGTCCGGGGACTTTCGCCCGGTGCCCCGGTTGAAATAAATGGAATGGTGCTGGGTGAGGTGACTGATGTTGATCTGCAGATCGGAGATGATATATCCGATATTGGTGTTTCGGTTCTGATCGAGACAGAACCCGAGCGGTTGGCAAGAGAATCTGGTTTTCCGAATGTAGAAGCCCAACGAAAATTTATTGATTCCCTTGTGGCCCAAGGACTCAGGGCGCAGCTCAAAACCGGCAATATGTTAACGGGGGCACTCTTTGTTGACATGGGTTTCCATCCTGATCAACCGGCTGAAAAGGTTGTTTGGGAGGGAAAATATCCTATATTTCCGACGATACCTAAAAGCTCGGAAGAATTTCTGGCTGCCGTGGAGAAGTTTGCGCATAAACTGGAAACCTTTCCAGTTCAAGAAATAGGCAGCAATCTTCAGGCCATTGTTGTGAATCTGAAAAAGACAACCCAGCAAATCAGCACCGCTGAAGTGGGATCGATCATACATAATGTAAACAGTCTTACCGGGCAACTCAGTGCGAGTGGCGTGGACGAGCTGGTTAAAAATTTGAACAAGACCGTCGAGGACATCGGGGTATTAATCGAAAGTTTGAATACAGGGGGTGATGGGGAAGTCGTCGCCACGTTGGCGCAGACCCAGAAGACCCTGTCGGCCGTGGAGCAGATGTTGCGTTCAGATTCGGCGTTCAGCCAGGAAACAATCCGTGCCCTCAAGGAGGTGGCGGATGCTGCCGGACGTATTCGTGCGCTGGCGGATTACCTGGAACGGCATCCAAATTCCTTAATTTATGGCAAAGGAGAATAAAAAATGAGGTGTTTAGCAGGCAAGTTCACACGCTACGCAATCGTCATCACCATGATCTTGATGGCCTTCGGCTGCAAGGGGAGCACCCCTCCGATAAACTTTTACACACTGACGCCCATTCCCGTTACCCAGGGCCCGGACAATGAAGGGTTGGTTTTAAAAGACATTCAGATCGGTATCGGCCCGGTGGCATTTCCCAAAGTTCTTGAGAGGCCTCAAATCGTGACCCGCCCGGCGCCCGGAAGGCTCAATATGGCCGAATTCCGAAGATGGGGCGGCTATTTCAAGGATGATTTTATATTGGTGCTGGCAAGCAATATCAGCACGCTTTTAGGGACGGACCAGGTGGTCGTATTCCCGTGGCCCGGCAGTTTGAACCCCTCGTATCAGATTGAAATAGAGGTGTACCGGTTCGATGGCAAACTGGGGGATTCTGTTGTCCTGAATGTCGGCTGGATCCTGAAGACATCCGATCCGGCCCAGGCTGTGTCTCTCAAAAGAGCCACCATCGTGCAGACTGTGACCGGCGATGACTACGATGCCCTGATTGCCGCTAAAAACGGCGCCTTGGAAAAATTCAGCCGTATCATTATTGATGAAATGAAAAGTATTATCTGAATGCCGTAGACAGACACCTTCTATTAAATTCAGTAGGGTATTAACAGAGCCTTACGTATTATGAGGAGAAAATATGGTTAGGTTTGCTGGTTTTATCATTATATTTATGCTGCTTGTCAGCCTGACGGGTGGCACAGGCTATGCCCAGGATCCCATTGTTTTTCCTGCCAAAGGGCAGAGTGATGAGCAAATGGACAAGGACAAATACGACTGCTACAACTGGGCGAAAAAGGAAACCGGGTTTGATCCCATGCTGGTTCCCACGGCGTCCGCACCGCCGCCGAAGCAAAAAGAGACCAAAGCCGGCGCCGGTCGCGGCGCAGTCGGTGGCGCCCTCCTGGGTGCGGGTTTAGGCAAAATAACGGGTGGTAGTGCCAAAAAAGGTGCAGTTATCGGCGGCGTCGGCGGTGCCGTCGTCGGGGG
>QMMS01000398.1 GCA_003647375.1 Deltaproteobacteria bacterium | reverse complement strand
TCGCTATTGCCGGTTCGGTGACCGGATCTGCCCCAAGAGTTCACGGCTCTTGGCTTCCATCCGCATAGCTTCCGTTTCAGACGCTTCATGGTCATATCCAAACAGGTGCAGGATACCATGGATCATGAGCTCCCCAAGGCGGTCCTTCATAGACATGCCGGCCGCCAGGCCCTCTTTCTCGGCTGTTTCCAGGGAAATAACAACGTCGCCTAGCAAATCCGGGTTGATTTCGGCAAACGCCCCCTCTCTCATGGGAAACGCAATGACATTGGTAGGTCCTTCTCTTTGAAGATAGTTCTTATTCAAAACAGCGATTTGTGGATCATCAAGAAAAAGGATGGAAAGTTCGCTATCAGGACTGCCCAAGGCGTCTAAGATGGCCTGCGCTTTTTCTTTCAGATTGTTTTTCTTTATCTTGTATTTGTCTTGCCTGTTTTCTATCAGTACTCCCATTTTTTCCGTTCCCTCCGGTCAAAAGGGCTGTTTCAGGATATTCGATGCGGTGGTGGTGGATCCCGGTCAGAATTTTCTTGAAGCTGCGGGCAATATTGTGCAGGTCTTTCAGGGTCAGCTCACAATTGTCCAATTGACCATCTGAAAATACTTTGTTGATCAATTCCTGGACCAGCCGTTGGATTCGTGACGGCGTCGGGTTTTCCATGGTTCGGGATGTCGCCTCCAGGACATCGGCTAGCATAACCAATCCGGCTTCCCGGGTCTGGGGCCTGGGACCAGGGTACCTGAAATCCTCTATCTTAACGGCATGCCCTCCCTTCTGCTTTTTGGCCTTTTCATAAAAATACCGAATCAGGCTGGTACCATGATGCTGCTCAATGGTATCGATGATGGCCTGGCCCAGCTTGTTTTCCCGACCCATTTCCATGCCATCCTTGACATGAGAAATCAGGATCAGGCTTGACATGGATGGGGCAAGCTTGTCATGCCGGTTGATACCATCTTCTTGATTTTCAACAAAATAGAGCGGTTTCTTGATCTTGCCAATATCATGGTAATATCCACAAACTTTTGCCAATAAGGGATTTGCTCCGATTTCAGATGCGGCAGCCTCCACCATTGTACCCACCACCATCGAGTGGTGGTAGGTTCCCGGCACTTCAATCATGAGCCGTTTCAGAATAGGCCGATCAAGATTGGCCAGTTCCAACAACGTGATGTCGGTGGTATATCCAAACGCCAGTTCGATCAACGGTGAAAGGCCCGACGTGACGATACCGATACCGACACCTCCGGCAAACGCAAAAACAACACCCCACATGATGCGCATCCCGGACAGGTTTCCAGAATAGATTTCTACCGCAACAACAAGTAGTACGTTCAACAAGCCCAGCTTCAAACCAGCCTTGATAAACGCCTTTCGTTCCCTGCAGTTCTGGATCCAATAGGCTGCCATAGCGCCATTCAAAAGGAGATAAATCAGGATTTCAAAACGAACATTATAAACAACCGCTGTGCAAATGGCCATGAGAATGGCAAATGGGATAGCGATCTCCATGCCGAAAAAAAGACAGATCGTCATGGCTCCGGCACCAATCGGAATTCCGTAAAACAGTGTTGTCTCGTTGATGAACAGCGTTGCCCCCATTGCCAGCGATTCAGAAAAGATCGCAGTGGCTTTGGCAATCCCTATAAAAAAAATAAAGATGCACGTGATGCAGAGAAGGTTCCGGTTAAAACTTCCCGGCAGCTTCTTCAGGTGCGACAGGTAGAGAAGGTACGTAACAATAAACAGGCAGATGATCACCATTGCCGCACCCAGACTCTTTGCAAAAACACCATCGTCCTTGAACTGAGACTCGAGCGCCTTCAGTTTGAGAAGCTGCAGATCTGTGACCCTTTCACCTTCGCGCAACAACATCTCCCCGGTCTTGATCTTGTAAAATATAGGCTTTATCTCTGAGGCGGCCTGCTTTTTCCGATCTTCCGTCTCACTCTTATTGAGGGTAATGTCGGGATGTATCAGGTTCTGGACCACATCTACGATCAGATTCCTGAGATTATAATTGAGATTCTTGAGAAGCGGCTGACCGATGACCCGCACCATCACCTTGGATTGATCCAGACCGTAAAACTGACGCAGGTTGACGACGATCGTTTCGGTCTTTTCTCCAATCCGTCTGAGGGTAATTCCCCTTTCACCTTCTCTCAGAAAAATTTCTTTATTGGCCACAACACCGTTATCAAGGACTTTTGACAAAATTTTGGTGATATAAAGAGCGACATCATTCGAAAATCCCTCTTTTTCAAGTAGTGTGAATGCACCATTATTCAAGGTGATGCCAAGCTTTTTATCGAATTCGGGCTTCTGCTGCCATATCATTTTTTTGATCTGTTGCGCCTTTTCAGCCTCTATCCGGCGCTTATCCATCTCCGTTTCAAGAGGTGACAACCCGGGAGGGTCTTTCGGATCAAAAACGTCCGGCGTTGTCGAGATACCACCCTGAATCGTCTTCCGCATGGCATCGAAGGCATCGTTCACCTGCCGGGTCAATTTTTCGGATAGCGTTGAGTCGTGATCGTAAACAGTACGCACCGATTCCACGGCCGTCTGTACATTGTGTTCGGTGGTAGCCCTGTCTTCAAATAAAAAATCCTTGGGTGCCTTGACATCCTTTTCGACGACATCACCCAGCAGGTAGGTATGCTGTTTTACGATCAGACTTGGGTATAGACTCACGGTAACGGTAAGGGTGATCACCCCCAGCAACAGCCACTTGAAATATTCAGTCAGGCGGTGGTATTTTTCCAGGTTATTTTTTCGTTTCTCCTGCCTCATGCGGTCCTTTGCTTTTCTATTTCCAGTTCTTCATAGGCCCTGATAATATCCTGAACCAGCTTATGCCGAACCACATCCGTTTTGCTGAAGAATGCAAATCGAATCCCCTTGATATTGCCAAGAATATTTTTGGTCTCGATCAGCCCGGATGGTTTGTTGGACGGCAGATCGATCTGCGTAATGTCGCCGGTGATGACGGCTTTGGAACTGAACCCAATACGCGTCAGAAACATTTTCATCTGTTCCGATGTTGTGTTCTGGGCCTCGTCCAGAATAACAAACGAATCGTTTAATGTTCTCCCCCTCATAAAGGCAATGGGTGCGACTTCGATGATGCCTCTTTGCAGAAGGCTCGAAACCTTTTCAAAACGCATCATGTCATGCAGCGCATCATACAGAGGTCGTAAATAGGGGTCCACCTTTTCCGACAGGCCTCCCGGAAGAAAACCAAGAGCCTCCCCTGCTTCGACGGCCGGTCGCGTCAGAATGATCCGGTTGACGATTCCCTTGGATAGGGCGGAGACCGCCATGGCCATGGCCAGATAAGTTTTTCCGGTTCCTGCAGGGCCGATACCGAAAACAATATCATTGTTCCGAATGGCATCGATGTATTCTTTTTGCGCCCGGCTTTTCGGCGTAATGGCACGGTCTTTGGAGGTCACATAAACCGTATCCAGAAATATGGACCTCAGATCGGCCGTGTCATCTTCAGTCAACACCCGTATGGCATAATCCACATCGTTCTCATAGATCGGGTAGCCTTCCTTCAGCAGCTGGTACAACTGATCCAGAATCTTCTTACCCAAGGTTGAAACGATGGGATCTCCCTGAACATGCACGGTATTACCCCTTGCATGAATTTTGATATCCAGGGCGGCGGCGATTCTTTTTAAATTGTCGTTATGCTCACCAAAGAGATGCCTGGCCAGATCCACATCCGGGTAATTTGCCCTCTCCTGGTGATTGTCGTTCCTCTTTTGCATGAACACCCTTATTCTGCTCCCAAACGTTTAACTCTTTCCTAAAGTGAGCGTTTCAAATTTTAAGAATATTTGATTTAGAAATATTTTCAAAGGATTTGATCCATTTGAATCCTTAAAATATGAACCCGTTGGGATTGTCGATCTTACCACATCTACGGTGTCAGATGCCATACCGCATAGTCCACTATAGCGGAACAGCATCTTCCTTGTAGCTGCAGCAACCTCGACAATCGCTCAATTTAGGTCTTTATCATTATTTAGCAGTTCACTCGAACCCTGAACCCTTATTAGCCTTTTAGCCGTTTAGACTGTAGGCTGTTAGGTGCCTTCCGCTAATAGCTATTAGCCACCCTCCAACCCTTGTATCCCCCTCGAACCCTTGAACCCTTCATTTAGATCAACTTTTTTGGAGATGATCTAACCTGAACTGAGCGATTTTTCCCGAAGAGGTGTGCCGAAATCTTGATGGAGAAGGGTTCGCAAAAAACACAGGCATACCCGTGGATCTGTCGAGGCTTTTTGCGAACCCTCGATCCGCAAG
>QMMS01000397.1 GCA_003647375.1 Deltaproteobacteria bacterium | reverse complement strand
CCCAACGGAACGGGCCGTACCCGAAATCAAAAATATGAGGTCCCATGATGTCCTCAAAGTAGGATGGAAAGATGAACCCGTCTTTTTCATCGACGCCGTTTCTGGAAATTTCGGTTACGCCTGCATCGAAAATCGCTTTCAGAAACGCATTGCCGTAGTCAAAAAAATAGACGCCCCTGGACGTAAGGGTCTTGATCAATTCATAGTGGTGACGAAGGCTTTTATCCACGAGCTTGCAGAAGACCTGCCTGTCTTCCGTTAGGAGACGGGTCCTTTCTTCAAAGGTGATTCCCTGGGGACAGTACCCTCCGGTATAAGCGACGTGGCATGACGTCTGATCCGAAAGCAGGTCGATTTTTTTGTTTTGATCCACCGCATATTCCAGCAGATCGACAATATTGCCGGCAAAAGCGATGGAGAGTGGTTTGCCTGCCTGCATGGCCTGATGGGCCATGGCAAAAGTCTCCTCAAGGTCGGAGGAGATGCGATTTACCCAACCTTGCTTATGCCGGGTCTTGATTCTGGAGGAATCGACTTCGGCGACAATGGATACCGCTCCGGCGATCTCTGCGGCTTTTGGTTGGGCACCGCTCATACCGCCCAGACCGGAAGAGACAAACAGACGCCCGTTGAGATTGGCTTCTATGCCCAGGCCGAATCGCATTCTTCCGGCGTTCAGGAGCGTATTATAGGTTCCATGGACAATACCCTGCGGGCCGATGTACATCCATCCCCCCGCCGTCATCTGGCCGTAACTTGCCACCCCCATCTGGGCGGCAATTTCCCAATCATCCAGGTTGTCATATCTGCCAACCATCAATCCGTTGGTAATGATGACGCGAGGGTTGGCCGGTCTTGATTGAAAAAGCCCCAGAGGATGACCGGATGCCACTACCAGAGTCTGGTCCTCGGTCAGTACTTCCAGGTATTTTTTTATCAGGTGATACTGCATCCAGTTCTGGCAAACAGATCCGGTTTCACCATAGGTCACCAGTTCGTAAGGATAGAGGGCAACATCAAAATCAAGGTTGTTATCGATCATCACCTGGAAGGCTTTTCCGGCAAGGCATTTGCCTTTGTAAGTGTGAATCGGTTTGGCCTTGATGGGTCCGGCCGGTCGATATCGATATCCATAGATCCTGCCACGTGTCATCAACTCATTCAAAAATTCCGATGCCAGGGTTTCATGCAAGCCCACGGGGATATAGCGCAGGGCATTCTTCAACGATATTTCAGTCTGTTGGGGTGTCAGGCGAAAGCCGCGGTCCGGGGCTCGGCGAATATCTTTTTCAAATTCAGGCAGTTCAGGGAGGTTGTTGTCCAGTTCAATCGTCATGGTATCGCCAACAATGGGATGGGTAGTCATGATATGTCCTTTGGCTGTATATACAATCAAAGAATAGTTATGACCATCGCCCTGAACTTGTCAAGAGGAATTTGTTCTCGACAATGGATACAGGCGGGGCTATGGTATGCTTGTTGTTGTGGTTTAAGCAGTATATACAGGTTTTCCGGGCCGTGGAACGGGGATGTGTGATGAAAAAAAAGGTTCCGAAGTATGAAAAGATAAAGGATTACGTCATCAAAGGCATCAAAGCACGAAATTTCACGGATGCCGTGCCTTCGGAAAATCAGCTGGCGGAAACCTTCGGCGTCAGCCGCATGACCGCTCGAAAAGCCATCGATGCCATAGAGAGGGAAGGGTTTGTGGAACGTATGCCGGGTAAGGGTACGTTCGTGAAAAAGAAGCAGCATTACACCACCGGGTTTTTTCGGGTGAGACCGTTTCAAAAATGGGCTGACGACCTGAACGTGTCTTTGACGACCGAAGTCCAGGAGGCGCAGGTGGTTGACCCTCCTGCCAATGTTTCAAAACAGCTGGAAACCGGGGACCAGTTGATTCTTATCCGACGTCTCTGGTTCTTCGATCAAAAACCGGTGCGATACGAAATACGTTATTTACGGCCTGATATATGTGCCGGTATTCTCTGGGAAGATCTCAAAAACGAATCGATTCACAGCATCCTCATCGGTAAATACAAGCTGCAGCTCACCAGGATCAGCCAGAGCATGGAGGCGATCGCCCTTTCAGAAGAGACCGCACCCATCTTTGACGTGCGTCCGGGTTACCCTGCATTCCATATCAAGCGGACGATCTATTCATTTGATGATCCGGTTACGTATGTGGAGTATTATATGCGGGGTGAAATGGCTTTCCGGGATACCTTCTCACCTCAGTTTGATCCATCCGATTTTTTCAATTTCCAGAGACGGGAAAAAACGGCCCCATAAAATCGTTGCATGATTTTATGGCTTGACAAAAAGCAAATTCCTATTTTATAGGTATTTAGGTTGTATATACAACTGTTACAAACAGGGGTTTGGTTGTTTATAGCAGTTGTCAAAATAACGTTCCGGTTACACCGAAAAGTGGATTCCATATTTTTTTTAAAAGGACATATCAAATGAAGCCTCGTCTTGTGCCCACCGGATTGATGATGAAATACGGCCGGTTGTTAGTAACATAAGACCGCAGAAACATCATCAATCCGGCAGGGCACTACGCTAGTGATGCAGATTGATCATGATATGTCCTTTTAAAAAAAATATGGAATCCACTGGAGCCGTGGGACTTATTCGGAACATATTTATAACAACCCCTATATCTATCCATTATTAAGGAGGCATACTATGTCGCTGGAGGAATTGAGTAAATTTGTAGAAGACGGTGAAACCGAGGATGCACAGGCGCTATCCGCAAAGCTTTTGAAAGAAGGCGCAAACCCTCTGGAAATGATAGCGGCCATGACCAGGACCATGGCACATGTGGGGGACCTGTTTTCAAAACTGGAAATATTTCTCCCCGAGATCATGCTGGCCGGAGAGGCTTTGTCCGGTGTGGTCGAGGTAATGGCGCCCTATCTGGAAGAGGTTGGTGGACAGGAAGTCAAAGGTAAGATCGTGATCGGTGTGGTCAAGGGGGATCTACATGAAATCGGCAAGAATATTGTCAAGCTCATTCTGGAAACCAATGGCTTCGTGGTGAAGGATCTTGGGTACAACGTGGATCCGCTGACGTTTATCAAGGAGGCGGAGGCTATTGGTGCTGATTTTATCGGGGCCTCATCGTTGATGACCACCACCATGCCGCGCCAGAAAGAAATCATTGAGATTCTGAAGTCAAAAGGGATAAGGGATCAATACAAAGTCGTTATCGGCGGTGCACCCACCTCCCAGATGTGGGCCGACCAGATCGGTGCCGACCTCTACTGTAAAGACGCCAAGAGTGCCCCTGAACTGTTAGAAAATTTGATTCAACGATAAACGCATTGAATCAAATTTAGGATTCAAGGATTCCAGGGGTCCAGGATTCAAGTGACACGAAATGAAGCTTCGGTGCTTAACGCTTAGGTAGTTTTAACAGTTAAGCATTTGATAAAACTGGAAACCCAAACGACAAACAGAACCCTGGAAAACAAACACTTGAACCCTTGAATCCTGGACCCCTCGGACCCTTTTTCTCAACGAAATAGAAGAAGAACCATAGAATGAATACACTGAGTAATTACCGGGAAATATAAGGAGGATTTTTTATGACAACAGCTTACAGGCACTGGGAGATTCTCGAGCGATCCCAGACCGGTCCCTTTATGGATGAGGATGATTTCCTCCCCAAACACTTTACACCGACCCTGAAAAAACTCATCAAAAAATATGAAATCAAATATGACCCGGAAAACCCTTGCCCGACAGATGATGCCATGGCCGACAGAATCTGGCAGGCTGCCTGGGAGCTGTTCCGGGATGTGGGCTATTACAACACCGATTCCCACCGGCTTATCCAGGTCACCGATGAGGAGATTAGGGAAGCGTTGTATATGGCACATGATCAATATTGGGTGGGTGCCGGAAAGGACGCTGTCCTGTGGAAACATCGGCAGGTGGAAGACATGGCTCCGCCGTTTTGTATCATGAGCCCGGACATTACCTGTGACGAGAAGTACCACCAGTCCATCTGTATGGCCTATCTCAAGGAACCGCTTCTGGATGGTATTTGCGGGCCGATACTGGAAGAGACCTTTGGGCACCTGATCGAATCTTCCGGTCCCACTGAAATCAGTGGATGTATCCAACATATCACCAATCAGAAACTGGCGGCAAGACTGCTGGGCCGCCCGGGAACATTCATGGTTGCCGTGGGTACCGCGGAACACGACAGTGGGCAGATTGCCGTGTCGAACGAAGAGTGGGGCGTTCAAAAAACAGATGCACGGCTCGTGGGATCGCTGACCGAGTTCAAAACTGCCGACACACTTCTCAATCGTTCCCT
>QMMS01000396.1 GCA_003647375.1 Deltaproteobacteria bacterium | reverse complement strand
TGAGCCAGGAATTCAGCTCCTTTTATTTTTTTGGCCTGGGCTTCGAATACTTCCATGAAGACTCTGCCGATAATTTTTCTCTTTTTTTCCGGGTCGGAGACCCGGGCGAGGGCATTCAGAAATTTTGATGTGGCACCCACAAATTTGATATTGATGTTTAACTGCTGCTTCAGACGCTGTTTGAGCTGTGTTGCCTCGTTTTTCCGTAGCAATCCGTTGTCTACAAATATACAGGTCAGATTTTTACCAACCGCCTTGTGGATCAAAAGGGCCGTTACCGAGGAATCGACCCCTCCGCTCAAACCAAGGATAACTTTTTGATTGCCGATCTGCTCTCTGATTTCTGTGATTGATGATTTTGCAAATGATTTCATGGTCCATGACCGCCGGCAACCACATATATCAAAAAGAAAACTCTGGATCATCAACTTGCCTTTGGGCGTATGCTCGACCTCCGGATGAAATTGGAAACCATACAAACGCTTGCGATAATTTTGGACCGCGGCAATGGGGGTGTTGCTGGTGGTGGCCGTAGTGACAAACCCTTTGGGGAGTTTCTGAATCGAATCCCCGTGGCTCATCCATGTTTGGGTCCTGCTGTCGATATTTTTAAAGAGTCCTGTCTGCTTTTTGATTGCCAGCTCAGCAAAACCATATTCCCGTTTCCGGGCGCTTTTCACTACCCCACCAAGGGCGTCCACCATGAACTGCATGCCGTAACAGATGCCCAGCACGGGGATCTTCAAGTTGAAAATGCCCGTATCGATACGGGGGCTGTTTTTTTCATAGATACTGGAAGGTCCCCCGGACAAAATGATGCCTTCAGGTTTCATGGATCTGACATCATTGATGGAAATCCGGGGTGATTCAATCTGGCAGTACACATGCCACTCCCTGACCCGGCGTGCTATCAGTTGATTGAACTGTGATCCGAAATCGATGATCAGTATCATGGGTATTCCTTTATCTAGTGTCCATCCATAAATGGTCTTTTCACGCCCTGCCGGCGTTGGGCGCCATTATTTAACTCCTCAAAATAGCACGCTATTCCTCCGGGTTAAATCTGACGCCCGCCTTGTCAGAACGCGAAAATCCCTATTTCTGGACGGACACTATCTATGTTTGCGAAATCATGGTGAATATGTTAGAGACTGCAACAAAAGTCAACTATTTTTAGCGGATTGTAGAATCTCGCAGCAAACTGCGGGGAATCTTCAAGCATGAGGAATTCGACCTAATACACTGAAAAAGAAAAGATCTTCTATCACGAAATCACGAAAGTACGAAATCACGAAAAGCAAAATAAAAATTTCGTTTTTTCGTGAATGGTTTAATTAAAAAATGCTTATACGTCTCCACGAACAGAAAGGTGAATCATGTTAGAAAGCGGTGATTTGAGAAAGGGTCTGAAGCTTGAAATAGATGGAGAACCCTTTATGATTGTTCAGTTCGCGTTTGTA
This sequence comes from Deltaproteobacteria bacterium, assembly GCA_003647375.1. The sequence goes on along the minus strand of QMMS01000396.1, from coordinate 2,881 downwards.
AAACCCGGCAAAGGACAGTCGTTGTATAAATGCAAATTAAAAAACCTGTTGACAGGTGTTCAATTCGACAGGACATTTCGATCGGGAGAAAAATTTAACGAAGCCAGCCTGGAAGAGCACGAAATGGAGTATCTCTATTTTGATGGCGAAAGCTACTGTTTCATGAATACTTCTACGTACGAACAGGAGTTTATGAATTTGGACCAGATCGGTGATTCAAAGAATTTTTTGAAAGAGAACACGATCGTCAATATGTTGTTTTATGATATGCGTCCTATTGACCTGACATTGCCGAATTTCGTCGAGCTGACCATTACGCATGCCGATCCCTGGGCAAAGGGAGATACAGCTTCCGGTGATTCAAAACCGGCGACAGTGGAAACAGGTTATGTGCTTCAGGTGCCCCCATTTGTCGAGGAAGGGGAGGCCATCAAGATCGATACAAGAACGGGGCAATATGTGGAGCGAGTGAAGACATAGGCTGTTAGGCTGAAGGCTGTTAGACTATTAGGCGCCTACAGTCTAACAGCCTAATAGTCTAATAGCCTATCCACCTGCACTATGGTGAATCCGTATATCGGCTTTGAATAGATCGCAGGATATTGAGCCTGGAAAAGAATATTTCGATCAGCTCCGGATCGAACTGGGCACCTGATTCTTTTTCAATAGTGGCGAGAACGTCACTTTCCTCCCAGGCTTCCTTGTATACTCTTTTGGAGGAAAGGGCATCATATACATCAGCCAGGGCGACAATCCTGCCGAAGATGGGGATTTTATCGCCTTTTTTCCCCAGGGGTTTCCCCTCGGGGGTTGTAAACCCAGCCAGTGTTTCTCCTGTTTCCACGTCGATATAGCCCGGGTATCCCCGCCCATCCCAGCGCTCATGGTGGTTCAGAGCAACCTCAAAGGCAGCTTCATCAAAATCTGACTGGGAGTTGAGGAACAGCCGGGCACCCAGGAATGTATGCTGTTTCATGGTTTCAAATTCATCCTTATTGAACCGGCTCGGTTTTTTGAGGATGATGTCGGAAATGGCAATTTTCCCTACATCGTGCAGCATGGCGGCCATACGGAGGCTGTCCCTGTTCCGGTCAAATTTTTCCCTGGACAGATTGTGTTTCTTTGCCCACTGCTCGTAAATTTCTATGGAATAGCCACCCACACGGTTGACATGTGCCCCGGTTTCCTTGGGATCGCGCATCTCAGACATGCGGATCATGCGAAGCAAAATGGATCGTGTCATCTGGGCGCGTTCGAGAGCCACAGCAGCTGTGCTGGCAAAGTGGAGCATGAGTTTTTCGTCACTGTCCGTAAATGGAACAATCTTCTTGTTTTCATCTTGAGCGTTGATAATCTGCAGGATGCCGAGAATATCTCCCCTGCGTGTTTTCAAGGGAACGGTGATAACAGATTTTGTTTGATAACCCGATTCCTCATCAAATTGTTTCCCAAAATGGTAGGATGCTGTCGGTTCAATCTCATAGACGTTCGGGATGTTGAGAAGCCGGCCCGTGGTGGCCACATGCCCTGATATGCTTTCTTTGTTTATGGGCAGGGTAAATGTGGCGTAAATGAGTTTCTCATCCTTGGGGAGTCGTTCTTGTAAGGTATCGTTCTGAGTATAGGTGAATTGAAGTGTATCCTCATCCTTGTTCCTGATATAAATCGATCCGGCATCGGCGTTTACAAAACTTCTGGCGCATTCCAGGACGCGCTCCATTAGAATGTCTAGATCACGAACCTGGTTTAACTCAATTCCGAGGTAGGTCAGTTTGTCAAGCTTCTCTTTTTCGCTTAACATACGACATTCCATCAATCGATCTCCGTTTTTTTGACAAGATACTTGCTGATCCGGTTTCTTTCCCTTCTTTCGACGATAACTGTGTGGTCACCGATGGCGAATTCCTCTTTTTCCTTGGGTATTTTACCTATGGTGTCCAGTATATAACCGGAGAAGGTGTCGTAGTCTGTGATATCCGGGATGTTCATTCCGGTAGCTTCGTTTACTTCTTCGATGTCTGATTTTCCGAGGATGATCCATACACCCTTCTTCAGAGGGATAATATGCTTTTCGTCCTTGTCCGTTTCATCTTCGATTTCCCCGACGATTTCTTCCAGTGCATCTTCCAGTGAAATCAGCCCGGATACACCACCGTGCTCATCTACAACGATGGCCATATGATTTTTTGTTTTTTTAAACTGATGGAGCAGGGTGTCCAGCTTTTTGTTTTCCGGGATAAAATAGGGTGTTCGCATTATTTTACGAGCATCCATCTGTGACTCACCCTTGGCCATGTGCATGAAAAGATCTTTGATATTCAAAATGCCGATCACCTGGTCGATGGAGCCTTCTATAACCGGAATCCTCGAAAATCCGGAATCGATGATCTGTTTCGTGTCAAGGGGTACATCTGCATCCACAACGAACATGTCGGCTCTGGGCGTCATGATTTCAGAGGCATTGGTATCGTCAAACTCGAAGATATTGTGAATCAGCTCTTTTTCCTCCTCCTTGATCTCCCCTTCTTCTTCGACTACCTCCACGAAGGTTATCAGTTCTTCTTCGGTGATGGTGCTCGACTTTTTGATGCGGCCGGTGAGCCAGGGGATGAAATTGAGAAACTTGATCACCGGGAAAAAAAGCAACGACAGCCAGTATACAGGATAGATAGCCATTCTGGCGATGAGAAGATTGTTCTGGGTTGCGATGGATTTGGGAAAAACTTCCCCGAAGACCAGGATCAGGAAGGTCATGCCACCGGTGGCGATACCCACTGCAAAATTTGGAAAAGCTTTCATGGCGAGGGTGGTGGCAAACGCTGCCGCAGCGACATTGACCAGATTGTTTCCGATTAAAATGGTTGTCAGAAGCCTATGGGGG
>QMMS01000395.1 GCA_003647375.1 Deltaproteobacteria bacterium | reverse complement strand
CACACCACCACGAACGCATAGGGGATCTGTTCGCAGAACCGGACGAGAATGTCGGTCACCAGGAGACCCTTCATGGAAGGATTCATGAGCCTGAAAAGCTTCACGGGATTTTTTTCAGGCCTGAGTTCACAGGCATCGGCCCCATTCGCACCCGGCCCCCTATCCTCTTCAATCAGGCGCTGCTGCATGATCAGAGCGACAGCCGCCATAAAAAAAGCCGCGCCAAAAGCGATCCTGACACCGTCGCGTTCTCCCCACACAGTGATAAAGAGTCCTCCCAAAAGTGGGCCCAGGGCCATGGGGATGCGGCGGACCAGGGAATGCATGCTGACGCCCATGGTGCGCTTGTTATGCGGCAGCACGTTGTAAAGGAGGCTCATGGTAGCCGGCAGCGAGATGGCAGACCAGGAAATGAACAGTACCGCCCCTGCCAGCACCGCCTGCCAGGTGGGAATCAGGATCACCAGGGCAAACCCGCTCATGGCCACCAGGTTGAAAATGAGGAGCGATTTTTTGGTGCCGATTCTGTCCGATAGATACCCCCCGGGAAATGAATAGAGGGCCGACAGTAAATTGTCCATGGCCTGCAGCAGGCCGATGGCCATGACACCGCCCCCCAGGGCCAGTATGTAAATGGGCAGAAAGCGCTCGGCCATGCGTTCACCCATGCCCACCAGCACCACCATGGCCAGCACGCCCACGGTGCTGCGCTGCAAACCGAGAAAGCGGGTGAGCCTATAGAACCTATGCTTAATGCGTTCAGAAGCTGTCATGTCATGCGTCTTGCAACAAAGAACTTTATCTACATATTGCTTCTTTAATTTCCTTCAAGATTCAGGGCTTATGCTTGTACAAACAACCCCTTGTCTTGCTCGAGCGCGTAAAGCTTGTCGATCATGAATTCCACATACTTTTCGCATTTTTCCTTCCAGACGCCGGTTTCCAGGAATTCCTTGTAAACACCGGGTTTGGAAAAATCCATGCCGATCAGGCCCCGGCAGTTGATATCACCGAATTCCTGGTTGAATTCGCTGACGATCTTGGCTGAAAAGGCGCGGATGGCGTGGCGGGCCTGTTTGGCCCGCTTTTTGTCCTCCAACGGGCTGCGGTGCCGCAATCCAAGGCACACAGCCGAAGATGACACCACTCCGCAGGGCGCGTCCTGAAAACCACCGATGCCTCCTAAAAACGGAATGCCGGCCCACAAAAAATCTTCATTTTCCATGCCATACGCTTCCCACATAACTTGCAGGATGGAAGGCCCTCAATGGTACCCCCCCTGCATGAGTGCCCTGGCGCGGTCCTTGGCTTCTTCAACGGTCATTTTCATTTCCATGCTGGTTTCCTCCATATTGGAATTTGTGGGTAAAGTATTTTTCTATTATCAAATAAACACCGATGATACCAGCGCCATCTCCCCAATCTCGACCTTGTCGGACCCCTATACTAAATTAGGTCGATCCTACCATTTCCAATTACTCCATAGTTACGGTACCAACCCGACCCGTCTTTATTACAGTCGCCTCTGCTTAACCGCGGTTTCCGGCGCAGCTTTGGCCCGGCAATGGCCGGGAAATATCGGGGGGTGGAGTTCAAGTTGATCTATTATCTTTATTCCCAGCAGGGTGGTATGTCTGATGAAGGTGACACGCGTTATTTCCGTACCGTGGTCGTTTATGCTGCTCCTGAGTATTAAGGGTATGCAGGCCTTCAAGGACAATCCCGGCGCAGACCCGATAAAAGGGTGGGAGTATTACGATCTTAAGGAAGGCTATCGGGTGCGCATACTGCTAAACAAAGATCTCGAGATTGTTAAAACCAGTAAGCAAAGTGAATTTGCATTTGATTAATATCCACCGTGGTTTTCAGCTTGTTTTTTAAACAATTAATGGAAGAAAAGTCCTGTAGCGGTGGCTATTGTTGGCAGTAATTTTTTGTTGAACTTAAATAATCTCATCAGGACGGCTATTTTAGCCGTCCTGATGATCTATTACATATATTTCTCATTTCTGCATTTTAAGTCAAATATATGTAATTATTTTCACACCCGTGTAATGTTCTCATCCATACGCGTGCCTAACTATAAGCAATTCTTATATATTATTTGTTTTAAAAATCGGTATGACTATTGCATCCTCCTCTATCTGTAATCAGATAACCCTGGAATGTAGCATTACCCTTCTTTAAGCACTGTGTATGGAGGTATGAATAAATGAATGTTTCAGCTGGCCGGGAATCTATTGACGAAATCCTGAGTTGTTTTGATAAGATTAAAACAATCGAACTTGCCATGGAGTCGTTGCCCGGTGAATCTATCATGGATTGGCGCGAACGGGAAAAGATAAAGGAAAAGAAAAAGAGGCTTGGGGCGGAAATCATTCAACTTCGAGGAATGTTGAGAAATAAAATGAATACTGATTCGCTGTCAAAAAATTGACCGGCGTGGAAACGTATTAACTTGTCCGCTACCTAATATAAAACAACCAGCGCACTGAATCTATGCATGCACAGGAGATGACTATGAGCCGTGAATACTATTTGTGGTGCCTTGTAGATCGCTATCTATCTATGGATAATATCAGCTATACAGATGCATTGGAATATGCTCGCAGGGATGTTTATGAAATTCCGAACGATGGAGAAAGTTTAGCCGCACTGGCGGATCACTTTGTCCTTAATTTGGAACACAAATCAAGCAATTCTGACTTGATCTGACGGTTTCCTGTTTTATTGTGGTGACCCAAAAGCTGATCACGTGTTTGTTAAGACCGAATTTTCCGCAAAATTCTCACTCCTATTAAACTTTTCTTGACAAAATTTCCTCTTTTTGGCATTTTATGTTCGCTATTCGCGAATCTCGAACAACAAATGGAGATACTTATGATACTGAAACCTCAGGATGTGGTCATTCTTCTCAAATTAGTGGCCATCGGAAAAGCAGATTGGTCATTTTCAACTTTATCAGCAGCCTTGTTCATGAGTCCTTCTGAAGTTCATGCCGGTATCCATCGGGCCATAGCAGCCAAATTAGCCACAAAAGGCATTGGCCGCGTGTCACCAGCCATCCGCAGTTTGGAAGAATTCCTTATTCATGGTCTTCGATATGTTTTTATTCCCGATCGAGGTGAAATCACGCGAGGGATGCCAACGCTTCATGCAGGGCCACCATTGTCCAAAATGCTTATTCCATCCAATGACGCCCCCCCCGTATGGTCGGATCCTGAAGGAAATGTCCGCGGGCAATCTTTCTCACCACTTTATAAGTCAGTACCCAAAGCGGCAAAACAAGACCACCAATTGTACGAACTTCTAGTTTTAGCAGACGCCATTCGCGGCGGCCGCCTGAGAGAGCATGAAATAGCGATAAATGAGATATCAAAACGACTGAAAGATTACAATGATCACAAACCCTAATATCCAGATTTTAGAATCAGCAGTTAGGCGATTGGGGACTCTGATCGAAGAGATGGTTTTTGTTGGCGGCTGCGCCACCGGAATGCTTCTGACCGATCCTGCTGCATCGCCTGTGAGAGCCACCGTTGATGTAGATGTAATTGTTGAAGTTGCAACCTTAGCCCGATACCATCGGTTTTGCAATCAGCTTCGCCAGTTGGGATTTATTGAGGATACAAGTGGGGGTGCACCAATTTGCCGCTGGAAATCCGATGATGCTATCTTGGACCTTATGCCAACAGATCCCAAGATTCTTGGCTTTGGAAATCAGTGGTTCACGCCTGCATACGAAGCTTCTGAATGGGCTAGCCTCCCATCTGGAAAAAATTTCCGGTTGTTGCCCGCTCCCTATTTTCTTGCCACCAAGCTCGAGGCCTTCGACAACCGTGGGAAAAATGATTATTTGATGAGCCGTGATATGGAGGATATCGTTACATTGTTGGATGGGAGGTCAGAGATTGTATCAGAAGTAAAACAAGCCAGCCTGGAGTTAAAAACCTATTTGATGTTACGGTGTTCTAAGCTCTTGAAAGAAAGGGATTTCCTTGATGCTCTTTCAGGACACTTACCGCCTGATGCAGCCAGCCAAGCCAGATCATCCTTGATTATCGACCAGCTCAAGGCAATTGCTGGAAGTCAGTGAACGCGAATAGCTTGCAAACGAATATCTCTAAAATTACTAACCGATTCGGATAAGATTGTCTTATCCCAAGAGGCTTATTTGCGTAAAGCCACGAATTACTAGGCTTTAGTTTGGTTTGGTGGAGGCGGCGGGAGTCGAATCCAATTAAATGTGCTGACAATCAGTGATAACCGATGATGAATGATTATCTAACATGATAATATAAATCGCTTTTTCATCATCAACCCTTCCATTCGTGATGTCATT
>QMMS01000394.1 GCA_003647375.1 Deltaproteobacteria bacterium | reverse complement strand
TCAAAATATTCAAGAAGCGTTTCAATGAATTTTTGGAGCTGCTGAAGGGGGCTTCCTTCTTCCATTGCACGCTTAAGTGTTTCACCAACACGGCCTCTAAAATATTCAATGACAGCAGCAAGGATAGCCAACTTGTTTTCGAAATGCCTGTAAATGGCCTGCTCTGAGATGCCGGCGCGTTTGGCAATCTCTTTCATGGTGAATTTTTGAACCCCCCCGTCCTTTAGAATTTCAAGGGAGATTTCAATAATTTCTTTTTGTCGAGTTTCTGTATCCTTCTTCATATCTTTTCTGTAGCTTTCCTTCACATTTTGCAAGTTAGTTGTCGTCAACTAACTTGCTCCATAAACCATGAAATAAAGCTTGTCAAGTAAAATAAATTTATTTACCAGCTTATCCAGCCTTGATACTTTTTACAAACCCCCATGTATAGGCAAGTGTCATAAGCAAAAGCAGTGGTGCTAAAATAGCAAGAATCGTTTCAGCGGAAAGTATCGCTACACCGGCCTTTAAGAATGCCAAAGCAATGCCACCAACACCGATCAGAAACCCTCCAACAGTAACCATAATAAAGTCACCCGGCGCTTTCTTGGCTTTAGTAACCAGGATGGGAAGGAAAAATATCAACAGACCAGCAATAGAATGGACAAGTGCATATACAAAAACAGCAAATCCTCCCACTGGAGCGAAACGCGTAATAAGGATGACAACCAACCCGATCAGACTAAAGATAAGATAACCTTTTGCATATTTCTGATAAAACTCTGTCACCAACCCAACGGAAAGCCCAAGCGGTATCAGAGTAGCAACCACTGCCACCAGGGGATTGGCAAGGGCACCCCAGCCAAAAGCAATTAGAAGTAGCCCTGAAACCAATAAAACAGCAAAAGAGATAATATAATAAATATTTTGGGTGGGCTTGGTATCTTTACCTCGATAATCTATCATAAACCGCACTATTAGATAGATTGCAGTTAAACCGGTTGCCAATAATGTAAGCCTATCAAACCAATTCATGTTTTTTCTCCTTTTTAGTTAAGAATGTTAAGCAGTTGCAATATTCCTCTACATAATCGTTAAAAAATTACCGACAGTTAATTCTTATGGTTCTTCTCCAAAGTAGTTGGAGAAAAGGGTCCAAGGGGTCCAGGATTCAAGGAATCAAGTGTTGTAGTCAGGCTAAACATCCAGACAAGGCATAGTAAAAGAACAACTTTTTGAGTTCCAGGTAGAAGTGCAGTTAGCGGGCTTCCAAACCATTGAACACGAAGATAGAGAATCATATTGACCATAGCTATAGTCATCATAAGAAATCCAATGACCTTGACCCATCTCCTGGAAGAAGTTTCCATGAACGTTGTAAGAAAGAGTAAAAAAGCGGCTATCAAAGCGGGAATAGTGGCTATCACAACGATGATATCGTGAGGAAGAGGCATTTTAAATAATGAACTGATGGGGAGAAGGGCAGCTACTCCAACTGAAAAAATACCAAGCAATCGGATTGTCCGGTTCAGTTGAATTATTTTAGAGAGTTGATATGGGAAAACATAAAATATAGGAAAGACACCTCCAAAAATAAGAACTAACATTGCCAAAGAAGCGAGACGAGCGCCAAGCAAGTTGTTTTGGCCGGTGCATGTGATATCCCTGAAAGAATCACAGATGAAATTGTTCCAGAAGTTATAGCTTTGCGCTGTTTTGGATATGTAGTTCCCTCCTGGATAGTAATAGGTCGAGAGTGTTCCCAACGCGAGGAAAATCAGAACCGAAAGTCTTATCGAAATGATAGACCATCTGAGAAAAGTGATATTCATATTCAAGAACCTACATCAGAATATTTCGTGAATCAAACGTTATTGTAAAGAGGTCTTCTCATTTTTACAAAACCCATGAAAACACAGCGCTTCCAAGGAGAATCGCAATGATACCAAAAAGCCTGAAGGTTTGATCTGATAATGAGTTCAAATACCAATCGTTGAGTTTATTGGCTATCTCATTAGGATTTGAGAATATGAAGGCACCTTTAATGATAGCGAAAATACCGATAAACCTGATAAACCATGGGTAATGGCTTGCCGATGAACTTAATAGCAGCAGGATGCCGGCTGTGAAGGGGAAGACCGCAATAATCTTAAGATTGGCGGTTTTGAGGATATTTCTAAGCATATCCCTGTGTTGGGCTGTGTAGAGAATTGCGAAAGAACCAAAGACTATCCATATCATGCTAAATACATAGAGTATCCATTTCATCGGAACGGCTCCTATTTTATAGTGAATGTCTGTAAAACCCCAACGTCGGGGTTAATACGCTAACGAAACCCGCCTTTGCGGTACAGCCTCCAGGGCAACACCCACATCGCCAGCAGCGGGTGCTTTTTCAGCCGTGGTTCGACATCGACGGTGACACCTGAGTGTCGCTCAATTTTCCATAGAATATAGTCCACGCCACCCTCAAAGGTAGCCGTGGCTTTGAGCAATCTCATGATGGAAAGCAGTTTGCCCTGCAATGATCGCAGTTTCCAACCCAGTTGATTTACCCATCGTTTTCCTGCCGAAATGTGTACGTCGTATCGCGGCGAACCGTTGCTTTGACAAATATGGATGGGAAGAGAAAGGGCTCCCACAGCCAGACCCGTGATTTCCTCGTAATATTCCGGGGCTGCATCAAAGAGGCGGGCTCGTTTTTCCGGGCTTTCTGATCTGAGCTCGGCGGCGTATGACAGCGTAAAGCCCCGGCCCCACAATTGTCGTGCAGTAAATTCGGGCGAAGCCCTCGGCAGCACGCGCCGGACAAATGTCAAAACGGCCTGGGCAAAGCATTTAAATACCAGTTGCGCTACCTTGTCGTTGCGCGCAAACAGCAAAGCGGTCGGCTGGCAAAAGCGACCCCACAAATAAGAATGAAACCAGCGCATGGAAGTCCCTTTTTGGAAATCTGCCAGGGACAGGACTGCATACTTGGTCCTTACGACGTGACCCTCAAATTTTTGCTCCAGGTAGTAAACGTTGGGCGGCAGCAGCACGTTCAAATTAGCCTGCAGACGACTTTTATAGGCACTGCGGTAGTCGTCCACCAGCAAATAGAGATCCACCAGTCCATCAAGGTCGTCCCCCGAGCGCAGGCAGGAACCATAAAACAGTATAGCCTGAGCCGCCTCACCATGGCGCGCCAGGATTTCATCTATCAGTGCGAGAACTGCCGGCGAAGATGTCCGGCCCGAATGACGGCCGATGGCGTTTATTAATTGAGAGGGAATTTTCAACATTGATGAACCCGTAAAAAGTCCGAATTAAATCCGTATGAAGTTCGCCATACCGCCATACCGCACCACGGTTGGTTTCTCTTTGTTCTCAGGGATATAAAGCTGCCCGTCCAGCGTGAAACCGCTGCCAAGGTTTAGCTTTATTTCATGGCCATTATGACTGTAAAACCCGTTTTCACTGGTACCGAAATTGCTCCGGCGACCACGCAATAAAGCCGGAAGCGCCATCAGCAGATACCGCGGATACGCCCGAACGGCAGTGTAGTGCAACGGGCCTGATTCGATGCCCCAGTATGGATGAATCCCAAGGAACAACCGTTCCAGAGTGCTGACGAGAACCACAAAGGAATCGAATTTTCGTGGTGGTTTTTCGTCCACGGTGACAGAAACAGGAATGGGCGGTATAAAACCACTGCGTCGTCGGACTGCAGACCATAAAAAGCGCAAGATGGTTACACCGGGGCCTAACTCACCCCGCAGACCTTTCGTATTTACCTTCTGATGGAAGTATTCAATCCCCTGGTAGATGGCCGAAGCGCCGAAAAACATCCCGTAATACGTTTGATGACCGGGGGCTTGAACTTGTAAAACCGGGCGTTGGATGACCTTTGGTTCACCGTCTCCGGTAGTGGCCCATTTAAACAATTTCTGCAAAGATCTAACGCGGGACCCTGAAAACCCCACGTCCCGGGCAGTCATACTGGTTGTGCCTGATTGCAGGACGGCAAGCAGCGGCATGGTGCTAAAGGGCTGATGGAGAAAAAGGTTGGTCAGCACCGCCTGTACAGTACCGTCACCGCCATTGACCGTCAACAAATTCACATCCCGGCGTGCAAAATCCAGCAGAGCTTCTAAAACGTCCTGCGGCGTCTGAACGTCATGATAAATCACCTGCGGGTTATCGTTGATAAGGTTCCGTATTGATCCCAGACCGTTAAGATTCCCACCGCTAAGCGGATTAATCAACACGCCGATATTCGGTGTTTGACCGGATTTTATATGATCGGGCAACATTTATACCTCGCCAAAAGCCTGTCTCTCACCTAAATTGAACGTTTCAATTAACCGTCCTGCGCGTAAACAATCTCACCGCC
>QMMS01000393.1 GCA_003647375.1 Deltaproteobacteria bacterium | reverse complement strand
TCCCCTGTAAAAGCCTTTGGGCTTGATCCACAAGAGGTGCGATTTTATAAATTTGCCCTTGATTCTGCAATAACCAGGCCTTGGCCATGAGCAAACCGGGATTTTTATCTACCACACTGTCAGGCAGCAACCGCAGATAACGCCCCAACATCTGCCATTTTTCTTCATTCATCAGTTGGTGCCGATGTCTGGCCAGTACATCACCCGCAGCATTAGCATCCCCGCCCTCAATTAGATGGTTCAAAGATTCTTCCAAGAGACCATGTTCGCTAAACCATTGACCAGCGCGGATGTGTAGAGCTGCAATGACATCGGTGCCAAAGCGACGCTTGAGGACTCTGTACAAAATCACCTTAAACAACTGGTGATAGCGGAACCATTTGTGTTCACCATCCAAATGAACAATAAAAAGGTTATGTTTTTGAAACCAATCCAAAAACCTGTAGCTACCTGCTGCAACCTTGGCGGTATCAGCAACCGCAGAACAAAGTGGCCCACAAAAACGTTCCAGTATTGACGTTTTCAACAAATATTCTTGGATGTCGTCCGGTTCATGTTCAATTACTTCCTTAACGATATAATCAATTACATAGCGACTTTTCTCGGGTAGTATAGATAGTTGTTGTTTTAAATCCGACCCTCTTTGCAATGACAATGCTGAAAGCCGGAGCCCGGTTACCCAACCTTCTGTTTTATCTACCAGCATGGTTGCAGTAGTGGCGTCCAGAGATGAACCAGCAACCTGTGAAAAATATGTTATGGCTTCCTTTTTTGAAAAGCGAAGCTCCTGAGCGCGGATCTCGGTAAGCTGACTTCGTCCACGAAGAGATACTAATTGGAGAGGTGGGTCATGCCGGGAAATAATTACAAGATGTAAACTACCCGGGGGATGTTGAAGGAGAGTGGAAATAATCCGATGGATCTCAATTTCCTCAATAACGTGATAATCATCCAACGCTAAGATGAATGGTTCAGTGACTTCCTCCAAATCATTAACCAGAATGTTCGACAGTACCGTTAAGGGAGGGACGCTTGCGGTATTGAGCAAGGCTTGGGTTTTACTCAATTTGTCGGGGAAGAGATGTTGAACGGCGCCGGTCAGATAAGAGACAAAAAGATAAGGGTCGTTGTCATTTTTATCCAATGCCACCCAGGCACTAGGAACATCACAAGTTTCAAGCCAACAGCTGGCAAGCGTGGTCTTGCCGTACCCGGCCGGTGCCGATATCAAGGTCAATGGTCGGTGGCGACGCTGGTCGAGCCGGTTCAACAAATGCTGCCTATGCAAATGGTTTTCGGCAATTTGCGGTCGGTGGAGTTTGGTTGCAATAAAAAATTTCATTGTCTTGATTAAGACCAAATGTACCGGATTAAAGAAAGGCTTAAAAATTATCAGGTGTTACTTATCATATATCGATTTTATTTCAAGCCATTGGTGATTTGCTCAAATTTCATACATAATTAGAAATTCATGTTGTTGCAATAATCAAAGACTTTCTGTGCAAATGACATACGAAAAAAGACCCAAGGAGTGAAAATTTCATCAAATTCGGGGATTTTAAAAAATGAAGATTGTATTCTTAAGCCTAATATATTGATATTACATCTTATTTTGATCTAATCAACTGCCGGTTGGTATCTTTCAAAGGTGTTGATTTCCCTATCACATCAATAGTATCTGTATATTTAGGGGAGGCTTCAAATACTGACACATCAACGAGTCAGTAGATTCTTACATGCTGACCTAAAATTTAAACGATTCTTGAGTTGGGCATATACAATATATGGTACGGCCTCCATTTCTGCTGAGCCTTTTTTTCCCGTAAACGAAGATCGTTTTATTACGGCGCCTTCGTATAAGGGGATTTCCCCCCCCATGAATGATTTTTCCTCCTGGGTGGAAGATGCTTTTTGGGATTCGACTTTGGCCTTTTGCCCTGCAGCCTCCGGACCCCGACCCCAGGCCGCTGGGTTGGTGCCGGCTTTTTCAGGTTGCTCGATGTGCACATTGACCATTCCTTTCATCACATCGATGCTGACGATATCGACTTTCTGCTCTCGGGGAAATTCCCACTTATCAGTGGCGCCGCTGGTCAGTTTGAAATCGATCGTTTTAAGGTACTCTCTTTTATATACCGAGGTACCGTCCTCCATCTTCTTTATAACAGTGGCATAAATCGACAATGAGCCACTGGACCCCTTGCCGTCTGTGGCCACATCCGTCAGTCGGACCAGGGACTTTTTTCTAGGGTTGATCTCGGCTTCACGACCGGACGGGCCTTTGATCTCAAAACGCGTCAGTACGATCCCTGCTGGCGATTCGATTAATTCGGCTTTGATGCCAATCATACCTTTTTGGACGCGCACAACGATAAAATCGGCTTCAGCCGGTGCTTCTTTATGGGTGATCCTTAAATTACGCTGATTCGGCGTTAAACTGAAGCTGTTTATGGAAACCTCTTTGATGGGCCGGCCGTCCTTGAATGCCACGGATGTGAGTATCCCTTTTTTATTGGATACGTTACGGGCGATGATTTTGATTTCAGCATCCGTTACAAGCTCGATCCGTACGATCTGGTTGGCTCTAAGGACCTTTTCAAACGGCGGTTTCATCACCGGCGCATTGGTGGCTCTGGCAGCCCAATCAGGCGTTTGAATCTGTGCGGCAGAAGACTGGGCGGCTACCACGATCATACTTCCTGAAAATAATGCAAAGGCTGTGAATATTACACAAACAAAACGAGACCATTTATCTGCTTTCATGACGTTCCCCCATTTCACTGAACCTTACACCTTATTTTCTTTAGATTTTCCAAACAGTGCCCACAACCCGAGTAAAACATAAAGGATGGATGTTGCGACTTTCCCAGATCAATTTTGTCTCGTTAAACCCAAGGTAAAAAGCAACCAGTGCGATTCCAATACTGATGACCCCCGCGTAACGTTGTGGCTTTTTAACATGAATTTTTGCATTATTAGGCTGAGCTTTTTTATTAGATTTGACTTCTTCCGCGTTTGCTTCCGCCAGTTTTTCTTTAACCATCTCTTTGGCAAGCTTGAGTCTATTTTTCATATAATCTCTACTCTGATCGAACGTGTAAACATGAAAAACACAAGAGCCTTAGGGCCGGGTCTTCATTCTTGACATCCCGCATGTGGACATAAGAATCACCTACGTGGTCCTGTATAGATCGGCATTTTTCTGTCAAACATAAAGTCGAACTGATGGCGTGAAGAACGAAGGCCCCTACTTACTGCACTATTTCCTGAAAAGCTCCTGAACCTCCGAAATGGCTGCCCTCCCTGCATGTGCAAGCCCGAGGGCATCGCCGGCGGTCGTGATTTGTTTAGTAGCGTTGACGCCTGTCTGAATGAAGGTCGCTGCAGCCACCTGGCGCAATCCGTGAAGACCTGTAACAACACCTACCACTTTAAAGCCAAAATCAGCGGTCTTTTTGACTTCCTTGTAGGTTTTGGAACATTCATCCACAATGTCCACTCCAAACATCTTACGTATGGTTTTTCCGATTCCCGGCATATAACCAAAGGTCGCATATTCTATAGCAGAATCACCCCCTGCTGCATACGCATCAACCGTTTCTTGTTTAGTGGAAATTTTATCCAACAGCCAAGTGGGCAGCCTGTCAGGAAACACATAACCCGTTGGATCGATTAAATTGACAGGATCGGCTAACACGTACCCATACAGGTTGGAATCTCCCCCGAAAAAGAGGATCGGATCTTTGCATGTCCAGCGACCGGTCTCAGAATCGTAATCCCGGACGCCGAAACGGACCATCTGCGTGTGGATATCATAGAGTCCGCCGGCAAAGCCAAAGGGCTGAAAGCCGGGATTGGTATCCGACGTGATATGGCCGAATTCATCATAGTCAATCTGCTGGATGACACCGCCTGTATCCACATCCACCACCAGCCGAACACTTCCCAAATGGTCGGATATAATTCGATAGCGGTTGGCGCCCTTTTCCATATAATCAGGAACAGTCAGTCTGGAAGCATAAATGAATCTACTCACGACATTATTACCGCTGTCCAGCTCTGCGATGGGGTTGAGATGGTTTCTATATAAGAAACCCTGCACAAGAGATCCGTCTACTTTCTTTCCTATGCGACGATTTGTCCCGTCGACGATGTATTCAACCAAGGTACCGTCCGCCAGTTCAACGGAAATCAGATTGCCGAAGACATCGTAGTCATATGTCGTGGTTTGATCGCCTTGCGTTTTGGTCAACAGTTCACCATTTTCAGTATAGGTGTATGTCGAATCATCGTACTGCAACAGCCGATCCTGGACATCGTAGCTTCCAGTGAAGGTTTCCCCGCCGGATGTGCGGCTCAGACGGT
>QMMS01000392.1 GCA_003647375.1 Deltaproteobacteria bacterium | reverse complement strand
GTTGGTTTTGTGGCCTTCATTGATAAGTCGCTGGTTCAGGCGACTTATATTTAGCACAACCCAGTTGCCGTCATCTGCCTCAGGATCTTCCTCCTTTAAAAAAATTATAAGTTCATTTTCGAGATCGCAAACCCTTTGAAGAACAGATAATGCCTTGTTTTTTCCTTTGGGTCTTAAAATAGCCGACAAGGTAATGCCCTGGTCTATCAAGCCGGCATCTGCCATATCATGTAAGGCTGAAATAATGATTTGTGCAGCAGTTAATCCTGTTGCTTGCTCCATTTTTTTCAGGAGTTCTTTTTCAGGAAAGGCCGCTTCGGCAATACTATCAGCTCTGATTCCGCGGTCTTCTCTTTGGTTGAACAAAATTTGCAGGATTGCGATCCAGAGACCTTGGGTGAATGGGGGTAAATTCAGCCGGTCCATTATTTCTTTGGCTTCATCAAAGGATTCAACAAGAGGCTTTCCCTGAAACATATCGGTTCGGTTCTGGTTGCGTTCAAGAAATCCGGCTCTTTCCAGCCAGGCAATGGCGGTTTTTACTTTTGTGTCTCTGAAATCTGGCTTCAATTCCTTCATGTCAGCCAGATCATCATCTCGAAGCAATTCATCACTGGTGACAATAATTTCGCCATGTTGATTTTTCTTAGTACGTCGCAATGCCTTTAATATGCGAGCAATCTCTTTTTGTCGTAATTCTGAAAACGACCCCATCTGAAACTGTCTACTTGCATCCTGTTCATCGTATAAAAGAATGCAGTGGGCTGGTTTCAAATCCCGGCCTGCGCGACCCGCTTCTTGGATGTAATTTTCAAGAGAGCCGGGCATTTCATAGTGCAGCACAAGTCGTACATTCTCTTTATCGATCCCCATGCCGAATGCGTTGGTAGCGCAAATAACGGGGATGTCACCATCAATAAAAGATTCGATGATTTCTCGTTTCTCTTTTGCATCCAGGCCGGCATGAAAGGCTTGGGCAGGCATGCCTTGATGACTTAAAAAATCTCGAATCTCTTCGGTTGATCTTCTTGTGGCCGCATATACGATAATGCCCGCCGGTTCACGAGATACCTTAATGTGTTCTTTGATGATTTCATGAGCCTTTTCGAACTTTTCTGCCTCTGACACCGGGATGACTTCAAAACTCAGATTTTCCCGTTCGATTCCTCCAGTAAAAAGCTGCAAATCCTGGTCAAGCTCTTCTTTGAAATGAGCCAATATTTCTTCAGTTACATCGGCTTTTGCGGTTGCAGTAAAGCATCCCACCGGGGGCAAGGGCAGGTTTTGCTCTTTGGAAAACTCGCGGATAAACCGGGCGGCATATAAATAGTCAGGTCTGAAGTCATGCCCCCACTTTGATAGACAGTGGGCTTCATCAAACACCCAGCATCGAATTTCACGTTGGTTTAACACATTCCTGAGGCTTATACTTCGCAGGGCTTCCGGTGAGATATACAAAATGGCTGTATCGCCCAACCGAATTCTGTTGAACACCTCGCCACGTTCAGGAGGTGTCTGAAGTCCGTACACTGCTTCGGCAAAAGGAGTGCCGGTCTTTTTGATGAGGTTGTCCACTTGATCTTTCATCAGCGCTTGAAGCGGGGAGATGACAACCGTTAAGGTCCCGCATTGTTGATAGCGAACCAAAGCAGGCAGTTGATAACAAAGCGATTTGCCGCCGCCGGTGGGCAAAATACCCAGGGTCGGTTCGTCAGCCATGCATCCATTAACAATTGCCCGCTGAAGGCTTTCACCTTTTTCCGTACTGGGTTTTTCACGAAAGGAAGGGTAGCCGAATAATCGGGTCAAATGCTTATCAGGGTCATGGTTTTCCCCGCAGTAGGTGCAATCAGATTGGCCGCACGGGTCTTCTCGCAGCTTTTTTATGACTGCCGGGATCTCAGGGAAGCGATGCCGCACCCATGGCGGCAGTACCGAATTGCCACCGGCAACCTGGAGCCAAGCCATGCAATAGGCGGCAATGGGACGCTTATCATGCTTTTCAATCAAGCCGGAAAGCGTCGTTGTAACATTATGCCTGCAAACGATGTTGATGGTATTCGCATTAAAGTATTCTAGAGCTTCTTTAGGGTCTCGTATCTTCACGGGTGCTATTTTGTTAAAAACAGATGCTATCCCTTTACTGGAAAATGTGTTGAAAAGGCTGCCCTGAAAACAAAACCGATAAAAATCAATCAAGCCTGCATTCTCCGCTGACATGGAGATGAAACTGTCCCACTGATCCTTGAATACTGTTGCAGCTAGCTTGGCATCATCCACCGGACTGTTGATAGACGACCGCACCAATTTATAATTCTTGACGAGATGGTGGTAGGGATTTTCAGGAAATGCCAACGGTGAGAGATAAAGGGTGTCGATGACAGGCTTGTCAAGCAGTTTCAGCCATGGGGATGCTGCTTTTAAAATAGGGAAATCATGGCCTAAGAGATTGTGGCCAAGAACATAATCTGCATCACGAGCAAAATCGTCCAGCTGTTTTAATACAGCTTTGGATCCAGCTAGTTTAGTCTTTTCCAATATATGACCATTGAAAACAGCACCAATCTGCCTGATTTTGCCTGACAGAGTTGTTTCAAGATCGAGTAAAAGAGTGCTATTTAATAGCCCATCAATGTCCATATTCTTCAATGATTGTAGATTTCATAAGGTTGACTATTACCGATCCCGGGAAGCCATCCTCCGGGGTTCTTTGGTTCTGTGGCTCTTCATTGCTATAGTATTCGGGTCGTCCATTTTCCAGATCGAGAACGTTTCAAACGTCAATATATCACGGATGTCCCCAAAGTTCTTAAAAATGTTTTGTCTGCGGTCGTCTGCGAGTGTCTGCGGCTAAGATTTCTGCTCTTCTGTGGTTCTGCCCTCTGGTTCTTATGGTCCGACCCCAGAATTACTCTTTTGCCAGAACATCTTTTGGGGTGAAAATGTGCACATGCTCAGGATATTTCTCATGCTGTCTGCACCATACTGCCAGGACAATTTTTTGTTTGCCGATGTGCGGGAAGTTTTCAGCCTGTTGGTTGAGTTTGTTTAGTATCTGTTTGATATTTGATTTTTTTTGCCATTTTGCTTCTCCAAACAGAATGCTTTGGCCATCAATGGATTCAGCTATTAAGTCAATCTCCATGTTTTTGCCGTTACGGCCGTTGCCCCACCAACGTGCAGCGGGCTTCCATTGCCGTCCGGCAATTTCAAGGTGTGATGTCGACTGGCGGGCCAGTTCTTCCCATATTTCCGACCTCTGCCTAGAGAGGTTTTGTGCTGAAGCAGTATAGACCGCATCGATTAAATCCTGTTCCAGGAGAGAATAATTGGGTAGCACAATACGATACCAGAATTGCAAAAAAGGGTCTTCTATTCGGTAGAGTGTTTTTTTACCTGAACGGCTGCTTACTCCAAAAGGGACATCTTTTCTAATGTACCCGAGTTGAATAAGGTTTGCCAGTGGCCGCGTCAGACTGGTCGCAGGTTTACCTATCCGGCCGGCAATTTCTGATACTCTGTTTGCGCCGCCGGCAATTAAACCAAGGATAGAATGGGGCTGATTGGCTCCGCGCATATCATCAAGGAGGAGACGCATGGGCTCATCGTGCAGGACGCCATTCCTGTCAAGTACCAGTTCTTTGCAGGCGGTCTCCATGCTTGCAAATTGCTTTGCCAGTTCCCAATAACGGGGCACCCCGCCCCAGATGGAATATGCCTCAACTGCTGCGACGGGATCAAGATCGAGGGCGTCTGAGAGGCACCCCGCTTCCAACGGCCGGAGTTTTATGATTTCCATGGCTCTGCCATACAGAGGAGCCGTACTGTCCAGAACAAGGCCCTGCATCATTCGCTGTGAGGATCCGCAGATAATAAGCTGTAACCTGTTTTGTCTACTGTCTATTTGCTTTTGCAGGATAGAGGGCAGTTCCGGTGATTTCTGTACCAGGTAGGGGAATTCGTCAAGAATCAGTATCACGCCCTGTTGTGTCTGGTTTTGAACTGCTTGAAACAGAACATCCCACGATGGATAGACAACCTGCTCGAATCCAGGGATATGCCTGCTGATCTCGGCGGCGAGACTTTTGATTTGCAGGGGGGGCTCCTGCTGATCCGCAAGATAATAGATATCCTTTTTGCGGGTTATGTGTTGCAACAAGGTGGATTTGCCGCAGCGCCGACGGCCATAAACCACTATAAATGCCGGCTCGGAAGAGTTCAGGGCCCGGGTTAGTTTTGTGATTTCCCGTTTTCTGTTTAAAAATGGTAGTCGCATAGTGTTGTCTCATTCGGCTGAAAAAGGATATGTTGATATATTATGTGTCATAAACATAATGTTTGTCAAACATATTATTTGGCATGAGCTCCGGGGTTTTTATGAAGATAGG
>QMMS01000391.1 GCA_003647375.1 Deltaproteobacteria bacterium | reverse complement strand
CCTGGATATTCCACCAGGTTAATTCATCCGACTTCGCTCTTCGAGCTACGACGGGACAAGAAGGATGGGGTCGATTTTGCCATGTTGTTTACCCTTGCGGGAAAGCCGGAGAACTTCAGATCCTGCGTTGCTGAGAGTTCGAAGTAAATAACTACGATTTCACCCTCAGGCGCCTTGACTCTGAAGTCCTCCGGCTTTTGCAACGTTGGGGTACAGCCTATCACTTTCTATCTTACGTCTTCTTTACCGGATTCGCCAGAACCATGAGAGCCGGTGCCACAAAATAATCCGACAAAAGAGCCATGACGATGGTAATCCCCGTTAGAAATCCAAAGTCGAAAATATTTTTCATGTCTGCAAACATAAAAATAAAAAAACCGATGGACAGAACCACCGTGGTCACCAGCATGGCCCTGCCGGTGGTATGAAGCGTTTCCCGAACAGCCCAGGCAGGATCCCCTTTCTGGTCGTAGTATCGCCTGAAGTTGTGCATAAAATGGATGGTATCGTCCACGGCCAGGCCGATGGCAATACTCCCCACCATCATCGTGAAAGCATCCATGGGGAACGAGAGTGCTCCCATAATGCCCAGCATGACAAGGATCGGTGCAATGTTAGGAATCATGCTCAGAAGTCCTATCCGGAAACGTCCAATCAACAATATCATCAATAAGGTGATGACAAGGACAGCAATAATATAACTCCTGGCCATGCTCACCACAACACTGGAAAGCGTCCTGAACAACAGCGGCATCATACCGGTAATTTGAAGGGTAACCTCTGGAAACATTTGTTCAAAATAGCGGTCGACGTCCATCATGAGCTGGTGATATTTTAGCGCGTCGGTAAAAGGCGCCTTCACCGTAAATCTTGCCATGGAAAACTGGCTGTCCACCACATCCTCCAGATCGTCTGATCCGCTGTTTTCAAACAGAAGAAATTCCTGGGCGATAATGTCACGGTTCCGCGGTATGCTGTAATAGGCTGACTGGTTTTCATTCAGTGCCTGATTAATCTCCTTTAGAATTGCCGTCAGAGACCAGGCCTTTCCGGCAAACACTTCGCCATAATCGAGGGTCTCAACGTGTGCAGCTGCCACTTCCAACCGTTTGAGAATCAGGGGATCATACAAACCGTTTTCTTTGCCCGTATCAATGATAATCTCCAGGTTAACGGTGCCGCGCATCTTCTGGTCGATATGTTCTGTTGCTATCCTGACAGGCCTGTCCTTTGGAAACCAGCGCAAAGGATCATGTCCGAACCGTATTCTGAATATCATGGGAATTGAAACTGCTATGATCAGAAATGATACCACCAGGACATATACGGGTTTTTGAGTTGACAAGCGGGCAACCCAATTCATACCTCGATCCATGACCGTCAATTCATTCCCGCTGGTTCGGGACCGGCGTTGTTTCAAGGGCAGAACCGCCAGCAACGCCGGCAAAAGAACCAATGTGTAGACAAGGGCAATCATAACCCCAAAACTTGCGTACAATCCAATATCGGCAATCGGGGCAATTCGGGAAGTGGAAAAGGAGAGGAGACCTGCAGCGGTAGTAATGTGTGTCATGACACAAGCCAGCCCTGAGTGACCAAGAGCATAGGCAATGGAAGCCTCCTTGTCGTCCGTTGCCTGAAGCCGGTGAAAAAAGATGGCGAGGATGTGTACCGACGCCCCTACACAAACAGCAAGCAGAAACGACGGAAGAATCTGGGTCGGAAGCTTGATGGGTGTTCCGAAGAAAGCCATCAGGCCGAACGTGGACAAGAGGGAACAGACAACGACAACCAATGGCAGGACGACACCCGATATCCGGCGAAACATCACAAATAGAAAGATAGCAATGGTCATCACCGCCAGCATCACGAATTTCCGCATATCCCGCATCATAGAGGCTTTAAGGCTGTGGGTGACGGCAGGTGACCCGGCAAGATAAATTGGGATGTCATCCCGGGCATGCTTCGCTAATACAGACTGGATAGCTGTGATAATGGCGCTGTTTTCTTCATTGCTTAAATAGGCTCTGGTGACAGGTTGTGGGTCCGAGACTCCCATATCATCACCACTCTCCTCAAACCCAGCCAGCACATCCGTTTCTTTACCGATACTCGAATAGTTCTGCGTCTTGACCACCATGGCAGTGGTGCTGCCGTCTTCGGAAATGAGAAGATTCTTGTACATGGGATTGCTCATGACGCGCTGTTTAAGCAACGCCATGGATGTTTCGTCAACCGGAAATGTTTCCAGCAGGTCTTCGACAATGAGTTCGTCGGCAGTACCCCTGGTATTGCGGGCATTGATTATACTGGTGACGTCATCGAGATAGGGGACGTTTTCCTCGATATCCTCTTGCAGGGCTTTCAGCCAAGTAAAGAATTCCGTATTAAATATCTGCGGTGGTTCCATGGCGATGATGACCAACTCGTCACGGCCGAACTGATCGCGGAAAGCATTGTATGTCAGTATAGAGGAATCATTTTTATGGAGAAACCCCTCCGTTGAAAAATCGAGCGTAATCTTGGGAACCTGCGATATAAAGGCCACCACGACCACCATCATACACAAAATCGATTTTAGTCGATGCCTGAAAATCGTGTGCGCCAGTTTTTCTAATCCATTTTCCAGTCGATTCCTGATACCTGCCATGTTCAGCCACCCACCGTATAGGTTGTTTCATCAAGGTGTTTCTTACCATAAAACATCTTATCTACAGGAAATGTACCAACTATCAACAGTTTCGTGCTAATCTTCCTAACCTCCAGCTGTCACAAAACCTTAGTTTATTATTTGTTTTACTCTTAAGAAGGGACTTCTTTGCCCTTTTCTAACTGTGAATCTAAGGTCTCGGGCATTCCAATCAGCAACGGTATCCTAATAAAAAGATCGAGCCCTATAGCGATTAGAAATACGTATTGTGGACCCAGGTTGTCCCAGATAACTCCCGCTGCATATGCGGACCCGGCAGAAAGTAAAAGCCTAAAAAATCGAATGATGCCCAGCCACCGGCCCATTTGCTCTGAAGGGACCAGTTCAAATGTCATCGCCCCTGTAACGGTGATGCTAATAAAATAAAAGCCTTGCAAGATACCAGATGCTATTAGGAACCCTGGCCCTGGTGCCCAAATCAGTATCAAATTCGAAACCCAAAAAAGGGGTGCTATTAAATATATCACTTTTTTTCGTCCGATCTTATCCGCCAGCCTGCCAAAAGGTATTCCGAGCACCAGTGGCGTTAAGGCAAAACCGGTAACCATGTATCCTAAGATGTATTGATCAGCCCCCTTGAACTCATGTGCGAAAACCTGAAAGAATGGAAAAACCATACCCAGTGGAAGATTTGTCATGGAGGCGATAATGAGCCATCGCTTTAGGTTTCGCCCTTCCTTGAATACATGAGATAAATCTTTGAATAAGCTAGCCCTTGCCACGCTTTGGCTTGTCCACTTGCGGTCAGATAGTTGCGTGTAAATTAGAAGAAATGTGACAACTGTGACCAATAAACCGATAAAAAATAATGGTCTAATACCCCTGACATTTACGCCACCAAATTCTGTAACTATCAGGGCTCCTAAGATAGGACCTGCCATTCCTAAAAACCCCGCAGCAAAAGTTTCACAGAGACTCATGCCTGTGGCTCGATCCTGATTTGCTAGTGAATTTGCGCAAACAGTGGCACAACTATGAACGGAGGTTGTAAATCCGAGCCAATACGCAATCATCGCAATGATGATGATTGTCCAGTTTGTGGCCAGACCATAGAATATGTATGAAATAGCAAGCATTGTAATCCCAGCCAGGTAAATCTTTTTAGTGCCAATTCTATCGATAAGCCACCCGCTCAGCAAACTCAATAGGCCAGCTATCCCCATTCCAAGGCTATTAACTATGCCAAGTTGAGTGGCAGTAGCACCTAACGCAATGGTATAAATTGACAGGTAAGGGACAACCATCTGGTAAGCAAATCTCTCTAAAGATGACCGCGTTACGGTGACATACCAATCGCGCCGCTGTCTTTTTATAAAATCAGTCATTTTAGTGATCGCAATACCTGCACTTGCACCAACTTTCATAATTGCCTGCCTCCTGAGTAAATATAGCGGCGTTGCTGATTATTATGATTTATTATAAATAGTTTTCCGGTTACCCTATGGGCCCAACCATTATAACCTAAACAAGGGAGGTTCGCCATGAAAACAAACTCGAGATGGAAAGAAATATCATTAAAAAGTGTCTTCGAAATCTTGAGGTTAACTCTTTAAACGCTTTTGCTCATAGCTGCGCGAAGTTGATAGTCAAAGAATCCTCCACAAAAATCGTATCAGGTGACTTCGAAATGCCTTCCAACAGCGCTATGGAAGAAATGATTGACAGAAAGCTTGAATGGG
>QMMS01000390.1 GCA_003647375.1 Deltaproteobacteria bacterium | reverse complement strand
TCCAAGAATTTCCCCAACCTTCCCAGGGAGGTTGCCAAAAGGAGTCATCATGTCCCAGTTAAACTGGCCAATCTGTTCCAGGTAAATTTTTACTGCTTTTTCAGGCTCATAATATGCTGTAGCGGCTGTGGCTCCTCCCAGCGACAGACAGAAATAATCATCCATGCATGCAAGTGGAACCCGGTCGGGGGTCTTGAGTGTGGCTGCATCCCAAAATCTTTTCTTACGAGCCTTAAGGTCAAGTTCTACCCGGGTTAAGGATGCTGTATCTTTTTTATCCATTCTATTCTCGATTAACAGTTCTCAATAAAGGCATTCTATTTCTCATGCTGCTATACCTAACCAGTCTTTAGCAATGGTCACGGCATCCATGGCATTCTCTCCCCAGGCGTCTGCGCCAACATCTTTACAGACAGTATCGTTAATCGGACCGCCTCCGACCATAACCTTCACATCTGTAAATCCTGCCGTTTTCAAAGCGTCAATTGTCTGTCGCATAGGCTCCAACGCCAGGGTCAAAAAACCACTCAAGCCGACAATTTCGGCTTCGTGCTCCCTGACCGCATCTACAAAAGCTTCCACCGGGACATCAACACCCAGATCAATTACTTCAAAGCCATTAACTTCAAGCATGAAGACGACAATATCCTTGGCAATATCATGGATATCGCCAGCGACCGTACCGAACACAACTTTGCCGTGTTTTTTTGCATCATCACTTCCCTGAAGATAGGGTTTTACCCTTTTGGCAATACCGGCAAGAATATCCCCAGAAACCATTAATTCGGGTAAGAAATATTCACCAATCTCGAAACGCTCGCCAATGATCTGCATGGCATCTTTACCGGCAGCCAGGATTTCCTCGGGATTCACTTGTTTTTCCAGCAGCTCTTCGGTTATTTTAAATGCCTCGTCTCTGTTCAGACCTTTAATAGCATTGAACAATTTGTCTGTCATTTGAACTCTCCTGGTTGCTTATGAAGTGCATTTTATGGGTGTAAGCAGATTATTTGAAATCGATCTTACCTGCTCTATAGGCACCCAAATATCCCATGCAATATTCATCCCTGCCCGCCAGGGTTTCGGCAGTAATAATGCTTGCCATCATTTTCTCATTAAGAGGATTTGCAATCGCCCCATCCAGCCCTTTTGCAATGGCCATGGCCATGAAGGTCTGGTTCAAAAAACCTCTTTCAGGCAATCCAAAAGAAATATTTGATAGCCCGCATATGGTATGGACCCCCGGATATCCGTGCATGATCTTCTCAATTGAAGTTAAAAACACGGCTCCGCAGGAAGAATCGGTGGCCAAGGCCTGAAGAAGAGGATCCACATAGATATTTTCTATCTTTACGTTATTTCGAACCAGTTTATTAATCAATTTGTCTGCGGTTTCAAGCCTTTCATCCGCCGTATGGGGCATTCCCTTGTCATTCATGCAAAGGGCTATGACCTTTAAGTCAGTTCCTGCAACAACGGGTAAAATATTATCCAGCTTTTCTGTTTCCAGTGAAATGGAGTTAATCATAGGAGTTTTATCGGATTTACCCTGGAAATGTATCAGAGCCCCCTCTATAACGTCACTGCTCGGGCTATCGATACAGACGGGCAAGTCAGTCACCTCTGTTACATTGTCTATAACCCAGTTGAGATACTCTGTCTCTTTTCCGACAAAAACACCGGCATTGACATCGATATAGTCAGCTCCCGCATCCGCCTGTTCTTTGGCAAGTTTTTGAATAAATTCATGATCACGATCCTCAATCGCTGCTTTTACAGCTTTACGTGTTGCATTGATCAGTTCTCCAACAATGATCATATGTATCTCCTATTTGCTCGACCCTGAATAACTCTGTTTGAAACTGTAATTTAGCATGCAAATTACCTGCAATTGATCGCCGGTTGCCAGGCGAAGGAACGCAGAAACCCTGGCATTATTAACTCCCGATTTGAGGTCGTCCCATTATGATGGGTTACCGGAAATTATGATTTTTCTGTCAGGTGATTGGCTGGTGGAAAATTTTGAGAGTTATATGTATTGCGAAACTTTTTTTTTGAAATGGACAAACTGCGGGTGATTGTTCAATCCATTTAAACCTGGAGATCGGCTAGCCCAGTTAGCATTTTGCACGCTCCAGGATGCAAACAGAATGATATTTTGCCTGCTGCTGGCATTCAAAACTTTATTTCACAGACCTGAAGGCTGTTCAAAACCGGATTTTTTTCACCTTGTGTAAAATGGCCCCGTTGCTGGACGCTTGAGGAGCCAACTACGGCCGTCAGTGTGATTGAAACAATTAAACCAAAGAGGATGCATAGTGACATTGAAAAAGAGCGATTTTCTAAACGACCCTGTAAAACATATCGATATAAAATCTTTCGATTCGACCCCAATAATCGAAGCCATGAAAAATATGTCTTTTACGGCAAGAGACACTGCCAGAGCGGCGGATATTCTCTTCAGGATGACAGACGACAAGGAGTGCACAACTACGTTATGCCTGGCTGGCAGTACAACTTCTGCAGGATGTATGCAGATTTATATCGATATGGTAAAGCATAATATGGTCGATGTTATTGTCGCAACCGGAGCAGCCATAGTCGATATGGATTTCTTTGAAGCCTTGGGTTTTCAGCACTATAAGGGAGACCCGGATGGGGACGATAAGATACTCAGAGAGCAGCATATCCTCAGAATCTATGACACCCTTATTGACGAAGAACAGCTTCAGGTCTGTGATAATGTCATAAAGGAAATAGCCGATTCACTTGCTCCAAGACCTTATTCTTCAAGAGAATTTATCCGGGAGATGGGTAAGTATCTCATAGATAATAAAGCAATAAAGCCCTCTCTGGTGCAGACCGCTTTTGAAAATGATGTGCCGATATTCTGCCCTGCATTCTCGGATTCAGCCGCGGGCTTTGGCCTGGTAAGGCATCAGGTCGAAAATGAAGATAAGCATATTTCCATCGACTCTGTTAAAGACTTCAGAGAGCTGACGAAAATAAGAATGAAATCCAGGGAAGCAGGGTTATTTATAATTGGAGGCGGTATGCCGAAAAATTTTGCTCAGGATACGGATGTTTGTGCCGAAATTCTGGGAGCACCTGCAAGTATGCACAAATACGCCGTACAGATCACCGTTGCTGATGTCAGAGACGGTTCATGCTCAGGCTCACCGCTTAAAGAAGCCCACACATGGGGAGAGGTAAAGACTCTTCACGAGCAGATGGTTTATGCAGAAGCCACTTCCGTCCTGCCGCTTATGATCAGCTACGTTTATCACAGGCGAAGTTGGGAAGGTAGAAACTCAAGAAAATTAAATAAGATATTTGAGTAATCTTTTCTCAAAAAACTTAAACAGGATGAATAAATGATTCCATATCAGGTAACTTGTCAATAAGTCCGTGGGTGATTACTCAATCCATTTAAGCCTGGAGATCGGGTAACCGAGATACCATTTTGATCGTTCGAGCACGATACGTATTTTAATTCGTTGGATATGCAATTCAGTATGGCTGCTCAATTCGTCACAGACCCGGTTCAACTCCTGCACATTGGGAAAGCAGGTAAACGAAATATAATCAACGTCGCCAGTCAGACGAAGACAATCCATGAATTCCGGGATGTCCTGAATGAAGGATTCGAATTTTCGCCGGATATGATAACCGTTGTCCTCAAGTGTGATTTCCACGTAGGCGAGCACGTGTTCGCATATACGGTCCAGGTCCAGTTCGGATGTAAAGTTGACGAAATAGCCTGCTTCTTTCAGGCTTTTCATGCGCTGGAAGCACGCGCTTGGCGATAAACCAACAAGGTCGGCAAGTTCCGTATTGTTCAGGTTAGCCCGGACATGGACTGTGGCCAGGATCTTGCGGTTGATACGATCAAGTTTCAGTGGCTTTTTCAATGCTTCTCATTCCTTTTGTGAAAGAATGCCAGTCTGATTTAAAGAATTACAAAATTCTGATGCAGGCAGAATGATATTTTGCGTGCTGCTGGCATTCAAAACATTATTTCACACACCTGAGGGTTGTTCAAAACCGGATTTTTTGCACCCTATGTAAAATGGCCCTGTTGTGGAACGACTGGGGAGTCGCCTACGGCTGTCAGTGTGATTGAAGCAACTAAACCAAACTCAACTTAACAGGACGCATAGTGACGAAGCGATTTAAAATGGTTAAGCGAAAATGGAAACGGGTCGATAGATGACGAATCCGAGGCTAAGTGGCTCGATAAACGACAAGATCAAAAGTTCGGCGGTGTACGTCAGTATCATGCTGTCGAGCTTCCTCGTGGCCATTACGAGTGACATCTTCGCACCCAGCCTCCCGTACCTGCCTGACGTCTTTGGCACGACGGTCGCCAAGGTGCAGATGTCGCTCGCTTTTTCGACG
>QMMS01000389.1 GCA_003647375.1 Deltaproteobacteria bacterium | reverse complement strand
TGTTGTTTACCCTGCGGGAAAGCCGGAGAACTTCAGATCCTACGTTGCTGAGGGTTCGAAGTAAAAAACTACGACTTGACTTCGGCTGAGCTCAGTCGATGCCCACCCTCAGACGCCTTGACTCTGAAGCCCTCCGGCTTTTGCAACATTGGGGTTCATTCTCCTCTTCTGACCGAAATAAAGCGCCAAAGTCATAAAATCGTATATCTTATCAGGGTTTTCAAATATATCTGGATAGTTATATAGCTCCGCCCCTTGGGTTACACGCCGTGATGATGTCATATTCTTAGGAATCAATAAGGCCATGTAAAAAAGTGCAACGCCCAATAGTTTAAAAAAGAACATATAGGGGATTGCCTATGGAAAGTCAATAATTTAGCAATCGCTTCTACAGTGGCCTAAGAGCAGAAGTTAAGAAGATCAGAAGTCAGAAGTCAGAGATCGGAGGCCATTTCACAGTAGGCAGTAGGGAGTAGGGAGTAAGGAGACAGAGGTCGTGAGCGTTGGGGCCATTGGTTTAATGGTATCTGTATTTTTTTTGAATAGGTTATATTTTAGCAGCAGTTTTATCAATATCGTCTATTCAGAACTGTTAATATATAAGGCCCTTTGGGTGCTTGGCGTCTTAAGCGAAGCCCCGCGAAGAGCACGGGACAGGCTGGGCGGTTAAAAATGAAAAAGAAATAATGAACCGCAAAGGCACGAAGGACATTTCAGAAGTCGGAAATCAGAAGTCAGAGATCGGATGTCGGTAGCTGAGGGTCACCTGACTCTTGACTCTTGTGACTTCTAATTGGATTTCATTGATAGGATTCTTTTTAATGCAATGCGATAAACTCCCATGTTTTCTCGCTTGTCAATTGCAATAACTTTAATGATATGATCAATTTCTTGATAAATAATCCTGATTCGCTTCTTGTCAGCATAAAGTTTGAAGTAACCTTCAAGGTTTATGCCGGCTTTGTTGCCAGAGGATCGCCATACTTTGAATTCTGTTCTAACTTGACAAACTGTTTCAATACTCGTTTTTTTACGCTGCCATCCAGCTTGTTAAAGTCTGCATGGGCTTCAGCAATAAGTTCAACCTTCCAGTTCGTCACGAGATAAATCCTCTGCTTTTAGAAGTGCATCAAGACTTACGGCGATTTTACTGTTTTTACGTTCTTTAATGATCCCGGCCAGGTAAACATGCTCAAGAATATCTTTTGCTTTCTCGGTTCGTTCCCATTCTTCAAAAGGAATAATTGCCGCAGTCCTTTTGCCTTTTAAATCAGTGACAAATTGTGTTTCCATGATAAGCCTCCATTAAAATATGATAACCCAATTGTCTTCTACGCGATATATGATTCTAAATTCACCAATATCGACTCTTTTGAATTCAGAGTTTCCGATGAGTTGTTTTGAATCGTGAGGATTCGGATTTAATCTTAGCCTGAGAATCGTATGAAGAATTTGCCGAAATTGCTTTGGTTTGAGGTTTTTCAGAAACCTGTCGACCGATTTCGTAATATTCATATTATACATTATTCGGCATCTTTAAGGAATGTCTCTGTTGTTTTTTCTCCCAAATAACCCTCGGCCTCAGCCTCAACTGCTTTATGTTCCCAATAAGCATCTTCCAATGCCATGAATTTCTCATACATTCGGTGAGATATCAGGACAGATTTAGGCCGACCAGATTTTTGCACCAATACGGGATCAGTTTCCGCCACATCAAGGTATCGTCCTATGCAGTTTTTAAATTCGGTTGCTGTAATATTGATCATTTTAACTCTCCTAAATTAGCTATTTTGGCTATTATAGGCTTAGGTTAATTTGTCAAGCCCCTTAATACGTTGGTGCAGAGCGTGCGTAGCGAACTCTTTGCACAACTTCTCAAAACCGATCTGTTACAGAGATCGGTGTCCATTTCACAGTAGGTAGTAGGGCGTAAGGAGTAAGGAGACAGAGGTGACAGAAATCAGGGAGGCCTCCTCGTTACCGGAGACCTTTGCAAAACACTCCCTTTTACCAGTGTTTGTAGTGGAACGGCTTCTACTTGACTTGCCAATGGGAATCGTTTAGTTCCCGGATAAATTACAAACACATGCTTTAAATTCAAATCATCAAGAGCGATCCGGATGGAAGGCGTTAAGCGTGGTGTGTCCGTACGCTTGCACTCCACACCGTACAAAGCGTCACCCTGGCGTAAAATCAGATCGATTTCCGCTCCTTGGTGGGTAGCCCAAAAGAAAACCTCATCATATGGCTCTGTTTTTAGCAATTGTTCGATGACAAACCCTTCCCATGAGGCACCCATCTTGGGATGAGAGAACAGGTTCTTCATAGAATCGATACCCAGCAATTGATGCAGCAGTCCGCTGTCGCGCACATAGATCTTGGGCGATTTCACCTGGCGCTTTTTCAGGTTTGCATGGTAAGGCTGCAATTGACGAATCATAAAGGCGTCCGTGAGCAAATCCAGATAGCGTCGTGTGGTCGATTCACTAACGCCAAGGGCACGGGCCGGCTCGGCCGCGTTCCAAACCTGCCCATGGTAATGCGCCACCATAGTCCAAAAACGCTGAAGGGCGGTTGCCGCGACACGTACGCCCCACTGGGGAAAGTCACGCTCAAGAAGGGTTTGGATGAAGTTCTTGCGCCATGCAATACTATTGACATTACTTCCGGCCAGGTAGGAAAGTGGAAGACCACCTCTCAGCCACAAATGCTGCTCCGCTTCGGAACCCAACTCCGACAACGAAAAACCACCGATGACGATACGCTCCATTCTACCGGCAAGGCTTTCCGAAGTCTGGCGCATGAGAGTGCCGGAAGCGCTGCCAAGAATGAGAAAATGTGCCGGTGTGTCCTTTCGGTCGGCAAGCACCCGCAGTACAGGAAAAAGATCTGGGCGCCGTTGAATTTCATCAATTACTACCAATCCGTTCAGTAGCCTTAAAGCGGTCATAGGCTCATCCAGCCGGCCCAGGCTTGTCGGGTCCTCAAGGTCAAAATAGTTGACGGAATCTTCTTCAAGCAACTTGCGAGCGAGCGTGGTTTTACCGCTTTGGCGAGGCCCCACCAATACGACAACGCGGCTGCGGGAAAGGGCATTGTTTAGCCCGGAAAGTATGGATGTACGCTGGATCATGAACCTATGATACCATGAAAATCCGTCATGTCAAGGCGGATTATCGTGGTGTTTACCCCTGCTCCGATTTTTCCAATGATAGTTCTTTGCGTACTTGGCGTCTGGTTTTAAAAAGAAAATATGAACCACAAAGGCACGAAGGACACGAAGGATTTATTTTTTTACCTGATCGGGGACCAGTCTTCGCTCTTCGAGCTTCGCCTCGGCAGGTACCGATCAGGGAAACCATCATGCCCTTACGGGCAATTTACATTTCATTATCACCTATCCATATTCCAGACAGTTCGGATAACTTGAGCAGGAACCGTGCATTACGCAAATCGTTACGAATTGAGCCAGGACATCGCTTCATCAATAGAATTAAAAGCCTTCACCGGGTATGGAATCTTTTCAATCGCAGCAAATGCCTCATACGATTTTGAAAGGCTCAAGCCTACACCTGACGATGCGACTATCGCTGTTTTTCCATCTGTGCGTGATAACATTTCCTCTTTGGCGAAATTTATTATTTCCTTAATCTTTCTGGGAAGGAATACTTCACCAGGATTACTATTACGAAAGTCCCATAATATATTTTGAGTGACCTCACCTGAAAAAAATGATTCCAAGGCTGTTGTAATATCTGTGAACGAAATCGTTCCAGAGGCAATGAATTGGGTCAGCTGGCTTTCTTGATCTATTTGAAGTTTTATTGGCATGGCATCAACGTTAATACAAACCGGTCGGATCAAGTTGGATTACGGTGGAGTTTATCTATATGCGAAGCTCAAGCCGCGGTTTTAAGAGATACTCCGCAACATGGGTATCCCGCATAAATTTAACCAAGTATTGATGAAGTTTTTTAGCAACCTCCGGTTGATCTGAAATGATATCTTTCTGCTGGCCGGGATCCAGGGAAAGATCATAGAGTTTTGACTGCCCTTCTTCCGGGCTGTAAAGAAGGGAATAATTCTCGCTGGTAATGGTCGTTACTGTCGGGGCCTTCAGCATGCGAAGGAAATTGTCGACCGATCTGATCGGATCGCCGGGATTGGCGAAGGGTATACTGCTGACGGTAAACTCACGGCCGCTGATGGCTGAATCGTTTATTTTCGGCAGGAGCGATTGGCCTTCGACAAAATCGGGTAGGTCACATCCCAGAACTTCCAGCACTGTCGGCATAACATCAACGGCCGATGTTAACTGACTATAGTCGCCTGCCGATACACCGGGTACGTAAATTAGCAATGGGATATTTATCATCTCCTCGTAAAGAGGTGAATAGGCCCATATTCCACCT
>QMMS01000388.1 GCA_003647375.1 Deltaproteobacteria bacterium | reverse complement strand
CTGTTAGGCTGCTAATAGCCTAATAGTCTACAGCCTAATAACCTAAAAATCATTATGTCACACAAACCCATCAATTTATCTCCATTCCGACACTTATACCCCTTTGATTCCCATTTTATGGATATCAGCGGGTTCAAGTATCACTATGTGGATGAAGGGGCGGGTTCGCCTGTCATCATGGTGCATGGCAACCCGACATGGTCGTTTTATTACCGGCAGCTCATTCAGGCGCTTTCCCATCAATACCGGACTATAGCCGTAGACCATATTGGTTGTGGGCTATCGGACAAACCAACCCAAGATCAATACGACTATACGCTTGACTGCCGGATAAACGATCTGGAGCGTTTCATCAGCCGTTTGGAATTAAAGGATAAAATAACACTGGTGCTCCATGATTGGGGCGGCATGATCGGTATTGCTTATGCACTCAGGCATTTGGACCGGATGGATAAAATTATCCTGCTCAACACCGCAGCATTTTTTCCTCCCCAGGGCCGTCCCCTGCCCTTCAGGCTGAAATTGATCCGACATATCAAACCGTTTGCAAATGTGGCGGTTTTAGGGTTCAACGCTTTCGCACGCAGCGCCCTTTTCATGGCAACGGCCAAGGGCTTGTCAGGTGATGTGAAATCGGGACTATTGGCGCCATACAACTGCCGGCAGAATAGAATTGCGACGCTCAAGTTCGTGGAAGACATCCCCCTCAAACCAACTGATCCGAGCTATGATACCGTGAAAACAGTACAGAACGAATTGCATCGCCTGAGAAAATTACCGATGCTTATCTGCTGGGGAATGAAGGATTTTGTCTTTACCAAAGCGTATCTCGATGAATGGTGCCATCGCTTTCCAGACGCCCGCGTGCATACTTTTGAAGATGCCGGTCATTATGTCCTGGAGGATGCAGCCGAGATGGTGATTGACCGCATACGTAAATTCATGTTAAAAGACAGATTGAGAGAATGAGTGATAACTTGTTGAAAAAACAACTATTAAAAGTAAGTAGTATGTAGTAAGTAGCAAGCGGTAAGCTGCTGACGACTTTCGTTTCATGCTTGCAACCTAAAACCTAAAACCTAACACGTATTTCTCACTACCTATGACCCATGAATATTCAACAGACGAAATGGTAAACGTGGCTTCCCTGCTTCGGGAAATGGCATGCAATCAACCCTACACGCGGGCTGTGGTTTGTCCGTTGCGGCAGAACCGGGACAGGGGAATTGCCTACGCTCACCTTACCTTCAGACAGCTGGACAGGGAGTCTGATTGCCTGGCACACGGCCTCCTTCGCCATGGTATCAAGCGAGGTACCCGGACCATCCTGATGGTAAAACCTAGTCTCGAATTTTTTGCTCTGACCTTTGCCCTTTTTAAAGTCGGTGCGGTGCCCGTAATGGTGGATCCGGGAATGGGAATGAAGAGGATGCTCAACTGTCTATCAGAGAGCAAAGCAACGGCTTTTATCGGCATACCCCTTGCCCAGGCGTTACGTGTATGTACTCCCGGCTCTTTTAAATCAGTACATATATCCATAACAATCGGCAAACAATGGTTTTGGAGAGGCCCCAGGCTTGAGGATATTCGCCGAACACCCTGGGAACCGTTTCCAATAGCAAAAACCCGGAAAGACGAAACTGCAGCGATTCTCTTTACGACCGGCAGTACAGGCCCGGCAAAGGGGGTCGTCTATACCCACGGTATTTTCGATGCCCAGGTGCGGCATATCAAAGACAGATTTGACATTACACCCGGTGAAATCGATTTGCCGACATTCCCGCTGTTTGCGCTGTTCGATCCCGCTCTTGGAATGACCGCCGTGATACCGGATATGGACCCCACCAAACCGGCAACGGTGGACCCTGAGCGCATCATCGAGCTGATTCTGAACCATGGGGTGACGAATATGTTTGCATCTCCGGCACTGCTCAATCGTGTGGGTCGTTACGGCCAGACACATAGCATCAAGCTACCGTCATTGAAGCGGGTCATTTCGGCGGGTGCACCCGCACTGCCAGACAATCTTGAGCGTTTCAGTCGGTTGCTGGAGCCGGAAACTGAAATTTTCCCTGGCTACGGAGCTACCGAAGCCATGCCCGTGTCTGTCATGGGAAGCCATGAAATATTGCAAAAGACACGCCGGCTGAGTGAACAGGGATATGGGATATGTGTCGGCCGGGTATTGCCGGGTCTGAAAGTGCGCATCATCCGCATCAGCGACGATACCATCCCCCAGTGGTCCGATGGTCTGATTGTTCCGGACGGTGAAATTGGTGAGATAACGGTCAAGGGTGATCTTGTAACCCATCGGTATTTTGAAAGAAAACGGGATGATTTGCTTTCCAAGATAGAAGAGAGCACCAGTGTGTGGCACCGCATGGGAGATCTTGGATGGATCGATACGGAAAAACGACTCTGGTTTTGCGGGAGAAAAAGTCACCGCATTATAACACTGACCCAGACCCTGTTTACCGTTCCCTGTGAGGCCATATTTAATTGTCACCCACACGTTTTCAGAAGTGCCCTGGTAGGTATCGGGCCGCAACCCAAACAAAAACCGGTTATATGTATTGAACTGGAAAAGACCCGTCAGAAGAAAAACAAGCAGAAGATTACCCAGGAGCTGCTGGAGCTTGCCAAGGATTCCGTCCTCACTCAGGAAATCGATACTATTTTATATCACAAGGCATTTCCGGTGGATATACGGCACAATTCAAAAATATTCCGCGAGAAGCTGGCGGTTTGGGCGGGAGCCAGGGTGCGATGAAATTGATAGAAAAACAGATGAACGTCCAATCTCTGAACAATGCACGCGTTCTGGTGACAGGCGGTGGTGGATTTCTTGGAAAAGCCATTATCAAACGCCTTTTGACGCACACGCCGGATATCAGATCTTTGAGCCGGAACCGGTATCCGGAACTTGATGCACTCGGTGTAGAACAGATACAAGGGGATATCAGCGATTTGGCTGCTGTGGAACGGGCCTGTCAGGAGCGGGATCTTGTGTTTCATGTGGCGGCAAAAACCGGCATATGGGGAGTGTACCAGGATTTTTACAATACGAATGTCGCCGGCACACGCCATGTTGTGAAATCCTGTCAACAGCATGATATTTCATATCTGATCTATACCAGCTCACCGAGTGTTGTATACCATGATGATGCAGATATCATGGGGGTTGATGAGTCTGCCCCCTACCCCGACCACTATCAAACCTATTATCAAGAAACAAAATCCATGGCTGAACAACTTGTCGTCCAGGCATCGGATCCTTCCCTTAAGACCATTGTGCTCCGACCCCATTTGATCTGGGGACCGGGAGATTCACAGTTTGTTCCCAGAATTATTCAAAGGGCCGGATCTCTCAGGCGGGTCGGTGACGGAAAAAATCGAATTGATACGATATTCATCGACAATGCAGTCCAGGCCCATATCCTTGCTGCCGAAAAATTGCTTGAGAATAGACACCTTTCGGGAAATATATATTTTATCAGCCAGGGAGAACCCATTTATTTGTGGGACATGGTGGATCATATCCTGATGTCAGCCGGTCGAAAACCGGTCAGAAAATCGATTCCCAAGGGCCTGGCTTATGCTATCGGTTACATCATGGAAGTAGTGTACAAGAGCTTACGTATTCGGTCCGAACCCCGAATGACGCGTTTTCTTGCCAACGAGCTGGCAAGGAATCACTGGTTCGACATCAGTGCCGCAAGAAAAGACCTGGGTTATGTGCCGGAAGTGTCCATGGCGGACGGATTGGCGCAATTAAAGGATTGGATGGAAACATGGAACTGACAGACCTGCTGCCGGTGGAAGAATGGATGAAGCTGGAGGAAGACATTCATGAACGATATGGGCTGGATACCAATGTGTTCAACACGGATGGTATCCGGATTACACCCTATAAATCATGGGTGAACCAGATCTGTCCAGAGATCAAAGCTACTGACAAGGGACAAAGCTTTATCTGTGCGGTGGCCCACATGAATTTGGCTATCATGGCCCGCAACAGTGCAGAGGCGATTGCCGAGGAGTGTGATGCCGGTATCGTCAAGATTGTCGTGCCGATTTTTGTTGCGGATACGTTTGTCGGTACTGTGGGAGCCTGTGGGAAATGCCTGGATGACGGTGAAGTTGATTCGTTTCTGGTCAACAAGATTACCGGGATCGATGAAGAAAAAGTGGAAAGCCTGGCCCAGGATATAGCGCGTATATCTTCTGAAACCATTACAGAACTAATCGCCTACGTGGAAGAAAAGGTTCAGAATATAATTCAGCAATATGAGACCAAGTGCTGAATTATTAGGCTTTTAGGCTGTAGGCTATTAGACTGTTAGCTGCTAAAAGCCTATAGTCTAACAGCCTACAGCCTAACCTGGTAACTGATCGTAAAAGTACAGCATGGTATCGGACCGGGTTACAATACCGAT
>QMMS01000387.1 GCA_003647375.1 Deltaproteobacteria bacterium | reverse complement strand
GTCGAACCGTTTAGGATTTCGAATTTAGTGCTTTGGATTTAAGTAACTACCACCATCGGCATAGCCTAATGTCTCTGACCTGGCCCAAAGGACCAGGTTTTTAGTAATGGAATAAAAAATTTAGTTCATCAAGGGATACCCCATAGCTTCCCGCTGTTTCAGATACCCTTCGGCACACTGCCGGGCCAGGTTTCGTATACGCCCGATGTACCCGGTCCTTTCGGTCACACTGATGGCACCCCTTGCGTCCAGAAGGTTGAACGTGTGGGAGCACTTCAGGCAGAATTCATAGGCCGGTATGACCAGATCCATGGCAATTGTTTTCTGCGATTCAGATTCAAATTTGGCAAACAGGTCCAGGAGCATGTTCACGTCGGCCTTTTCAAAATTGTATGTGGATTGCTCCACTTCCTGGCGGTGATGTACCTGGCCATAGGTAATCGTATCGTTCCACATGAGATCATACACATTGTCGACCCCCTGCAGATACATGGCTATACGCTCCAGACCATAGGTCAGCTCAACGGGGATGGGAGACAATTCCACACTCCCAGCCTGTTGAAAATACGTAAACTGTGTGACCTCCATGCCGTCAAGCCAAACTTCCCACCCCAGGCCGGACGCGCCGAGTGTGGGGGACTCCCAGTCGTCTTCCACGAACCGGATATCATGCTCCAGCGGATCGATGCCCAGAACCTTCATGCTCTGCAAGTATTGCTGCTGAACATCCGGTGGTGAGGGTTTCAGGATAACCTGGTACTGGTAGTAGTGCTGCAGCCGGTTCGGGTTCTCGCCGTACCTGCCGTCTGTGGGTCGCCTGGATGGCTGAACATAAGCCACCTTCCAGGGTTCCGGCCCCAGTGCCTTCAATGTCGTATTGTGATGAAAGGTACCGGCCCCTACCTCCAGGTCGTAGGGCTGCGTAACCACACATCCTTTTCGCGCCCAGAATGTGTCCAGTTTTAATATAACGTCTTGGAAATTCATATTCTGCCCTCTTACTTAGTAGTGCTTCTATCTGTTTTGGTTTATTGGGCTTATTGTGTTCGTTGGGTTTATTGAGTTGCTCTCGGCTAAACGGTTTACAGTCTTCGACGCGCCCCGGTTTCATCAACCCAATAAACTCAATGAACTCAAGAAACGCTGACAGTTACTCCCCTGCCGTCAACACGCGAATCGAGTATTCGCGCATCTTTTCGTTGACGAAGAATGTTCTCCCATATACCCCTGAGTCTGTCAATATCTTCCATGGCCCCCAATGCCCAGACACACCCGCCGCCGCCGGCTCCTGTAAATCGAACTCCACAGGCATTTTCCACTGCCGATACCCTCAATTGCTCTCCCATCTCGTCAAAGACTTCCGGCGTCATCTCGCGCCGCAAGACCACCTCCCTGTTCATGCAACGGGCCGCCTCCCTATAATTCAGGTCAATCATGGCATCAATAAATTTCCGGGTAATGGTGCAGATTTCCTCCCATTTCCGGCGATGCTTCCCGGTAATGAACTGTCTGACCCACTGGCCATTGACATCTTTGGAAACATGCGGCACCCCGCAATAGGCCACCAGGATGTGCGATTCGATCTCGGTGAAACGGCGCGGTTCGACAATGGTAACTTTTTGAAATGTCCGGGCAGCACTCTCCCTGTCCCAATACCAGGCATGGATACCCCCGTATGCAGCTGCCAGATGATCCTGAAGGCCGCAGGGAACGCCGGCCACACTCCCCTCCAGAGCGTGAGCCAGCAAGGCTGTTTCCCGAATCGGAGTCGCTTCAGCCCCTGCTGCGGAAAAAACGGCTTGAAACGCCGCCGCCAGAGCAACCGCCGCTGATGACGATCCTCCCAGGGCGCTTCTGGGAGGTGAGGCGGAAACAATGGAAATCTCTACCCCGTCTGCACCGAAATAGTTGGCAAGGGCAAACATCAAACCCAACGGGTGATCAAAAGGCGCCTGAGACAGTGAAAAAGTTGTAGGTTCGAACCCTCTGGATTTAATCCGCGTGATTCCTTTTTTACACGGTTTAACCGTCACCGTTGTTCGCATATCAAGAGCGATGTTAAAGGTGCTCGGCCTGTAACGCCTCAGGGGCAGATGAAATGTACTCAGGTCCAATGTCCCGCCCATGTCGATGCGACAGGGTGCCGAGGCTTCTACGTATCGGTCTTTCAACAGTTCTCTAATAGGTATATTCATGATTGGTTCTTTAATCCTTGAACTCTCAAACCCTCTATCTCTGTTTCTTGAGTTCATTGCGTTCGTTGTGTTTATTGAGTTGCCTCCAGCAAACGATAGCCCTCAACACACCCCTTTTCCATCAACCCAATGAACCCAAGAAACTCAACAAACTCAATGAACATTCTTCCCCTCTAACCCTCCAAACCTCCAACCCTTATTGGCTTTTAACGTTCAGCACCTAATAGTCTACAGCCTAAAACCCTACAGTCTATGGTCTATCCCCTCTAAGCCTGCGTATAAACTTCAGACTTTTCGGTTCCCTCCCCAGATGGTATGGGACAAAGGCTTCCAGAAAAGCCAGACTCTCCCGCATGGCCGTGGGTGAAAACCGTATTCTCCCGGCCTTGCTCAACTCACATGTGTTCAGCCACTGCAGCTGTTTGATGGTTCCTTTTGACAGGCACCTTTGTCCGGACGAATAGGGTGTGCAATGTTCGCATACGACACCGCCCTTTGCCAGATCGACATTTATTTTATATTGACTAATATCTGCCATGTCCGAATGGCAGGTGCAGCAATAATTCAAATTCGGGCACAACCCGGACAAGGTAAGAAGCCGCATCTGAAACAGGATACTCAACACTTCGTCAGGTATTTCTCCGGCATCGAGCGCCTTGAGCGCATAATCCAGGAGCTGAAAAACAGCCACCTGCTGTTTGCCTTCTTCCAGGGTATCGTTGACGAGTTCCGACCAGTAGCTGGCAAAAGCGGTTTTGGTGATATTCCCCCTGATATGGTTCAACGGGCTGGAAAAAGAGGCTTCGGTGAGAACCGGCAATCCCTTACGACTGCTTCTGCTGACAACAATATCAAGCAGGGAAAACAACTCCAGAACACCGGAAAACCGTTTGGTACTACGTTTGGCCGACTTTGCAATGGCGGTCATCTTGCCGTGCCGGTAAGTCAAAAAGGTGATGATCAAATCAAAATCGCCATAATCCAGACGGCGGATCAGAATCGCGGGAGATGAAAAAAGCGACATTTCGGGTTAAATACCTAACAGCGAGGTGGCGATAGCAAAATAGAAAAACACACTGATAATATCGATGGCGGTCGTTACAAATGGGCCCGTTGCTACGGCCGGGTCAATCTCAATTTTTGCAAAGAGCATGGGAACCAGGGAACCCACAAGTGCTGCTACAGTCATGGAACAGATGACCGAAGAACCCACGGCGACGGCAAGCAGGATCGTGCTGTATTTCAACTGTGCGACAACCCCGATGAGAAGACCATAAACAAGTCCGAGAATCAGGCCTATGGAAAGCTCTTTAAAAACCACCGGCCACAACTCACCTGTGTCTATCCGGCCCGTGGCAAGGCCCCGCACGACAATGGTGGAGGATTGGGTGCCGATATTGCCACCCATACCCATGATAACCGGGATAAAAGCCGCCAGATAGGTCAGTTTTCTCAGGCTTTCTTCAAAATGACCGATTACGAAAAAGGCAATGATACCCCCAATGCAGCTGGCAAAAAGCCAGGGAAGCCGGATGCGCGTACTTTTAATAACAGATTTCGTCTCGACAAAATCTTCACCCACACCCGCCATTTTAAAAATATCCTCGGTAGCCTCGCGCCTGAAAATATCGATGACATCGTCGACAGTTACGATGCCCACCAACTTGTTGGTATCGTCCACAACGGGAACGGCCAGAATATCGTATCGGGCAACTATTTTCGCTACCTCTTCCTGATCCATATCTGTCTTCACTGAAAACACATCCGTCACCATGAAATCTTTCAGGGGTGCTTCAGGAACCACAACCACCAGTTGTCGGAGAGAACTGACGCCCACCAGATTGCCGTATTCATTGATGACATAGAGATAAAAGGGCATCTCCACATCCTGATGCTCTTTCTGCAAGGACTGGATCGCCTCGCCTGCGGTGACATCCTCGCGCAACGCAATGAAATCGGGCACCATGATACCGCCGGCGGTATCGTCTTCGTAGCGGAGCAGACCTTCGATCTCCTCCGACCCTTCCACCCGCATTTTATGGAGAATAGCGTCTGCCGTCTCTTCCGGCAGCTTGCCGATTATGTCTGCAACATCATCGGTGGGCATATCTTCCAGAACCGCCACGACGTCTTCAATCTTCAAGGCCTCCACAAAGGACAAAAGGGTATCCTCTTCCAGTTCACTGAACAAAACGCCTTTCTGCTCGATATCCTCGATCAAACTGAAAAGCTTGTGCTGTTCCGTCAGGGAAAGGGAATTAAAGACCCTCGACAGATCG
>QMMS01000386.1 GCA_003647375.1 Deltaproteobacteria bacterium | reverse complement strand
GTAGGGCCTGTCTGTTCGACATTGATGTTAACTTTACCCCAACGTTGCAAAAGCCGGAGGGCTTCAGAGCCAAGGCGTCAAGGGTGAAGTTGTAGTCGTTTACCGCGAACCCTTGACAACACCAGATCTGATGTCCTCCGGCCTTTCCCGTAGGGTAAACAACATGGCAAAATCGACCCCATCCTTCTTGTCCCGTCGTAGCTCGAAGAGCGAAGTCGGATGAATTCACCTGGTGGAATATCCAGGAAATGGTGTTTCCCCTATGATATGGGTTATAATAACAACCCATTAATTATCCTTTGCCATGTTGTTTATGTAACCTTGGGGTTTAACAACTTCACTTAAATTCATCCCCCATTATTTTATCGCTTTACCGGCAACGAGATTTGAACACGTTGACCGAGTTGATATCGATATCTAACAACCGTGCAATGTGGTGTTTGGCTTCTATCCCCTTGGGGTGACCACCTCTGGAGGTTATAAATCCGATTTTTAGATCTTCCCGGACCTCTCTCATGAGCACTTCATCGATCAGTTCCAGGACGGATATCCCCAGCTTGTCAGCCACATATTTTTTTGCCTCCGCAATTTTCATTCCCCGAGTCATCTGCATACGGGCAACCAGATCTCCAGCCGTCCGTATTCCGCCCATGCCCGAGGTAATTGCATGAGGAATGGCGATCCCGGCCGGATCGCCGGTGCCCACCTACAACCCGTCCATTTGGGTAATCTCCACCATGGCCTTTGATGCCATGCACACCATATCAACGGGCAGGGTCTCGCATGTGGGCAGGCCCCCGACGCCCATGCCCATATTGCCGTGAATCGGAATTTTCGAACGCTCCACGCAGGCTTTGGTCATGGTGACAGCCCGGGACAAGTTCCAGGGAATGGTCTTGCCGGGTACCGTGTTGACCACGGGGCCAAAAATGGTCACCCCGCTTTTATGTGCGATTTCCATCTGTTCGTGGGGATATAGACCTGCCAGCCGGGTACCGTGATGTGTTATTTCCCCGTGGGTACCCAGAACGAATTCACCAGCCATGCCCATCTCGATACAGATGTCAGGATATTTCTCTTTAAGTTTTTCTGAGGCAATTAGGGCCGCTTTAAAGTCCGGATCACCGGAGGCCCCCACTGTATCGAAATTAATACCGTCAGCACCTGCTTCATAAAACGCCGATGCACAATAAACCATGTCATTAACCGCCAGTTCGATGGCTGCTTCATAGGATTCCTGTGCTTCCTTGATTTTTCCTAACGGCAGCAGATCCCCCGGGTTGGGCATGGGGCCATCGGGATAGGTATAC
The DNA here is from genome assembly GCA_003647375.1 of Deltaproteobacteria bacterium. The sequence goes on along the minus strand of QMMS01000386.1, from coordinate 3,215 downwards.
AAGCCCAGGTTCGGCATAGCCCCGTAAAACAGGGGAATTACCATGAGCATCTGAGATTGTTCAAAAAGTGGCAAATCCTCATGAACGACAGCTTTAGACGGCTTATAGCTGTAGTCCACATGGGAAAATTCCATGGTGTCGGCACCAAAAAACCTCTCAAACATCTGAAGGGCCTGCTGACGATTGGCAATGATGCCCGCATGCCGGATCTCGATGGTCGGGCCGTCGTAGGTGGTCACAATTTCACGGCCTCTTTCCACGCCGGTACGCTTGTCACCCGATTTGCAAATATCAAACAGATGATTGATCTCATCATCGATAAGGGGATCGATCTGCGCATTTTTTGCGGCTGATTGAGTCCCGTTCACGATGTCTTTCATGAGCTCAGTTTCTGTTAATTCAGTGACCCAGCCGTCTCCGAGCCGGGAATAAATTTTTTCCATATAAACCATCTCCTCATTTCCTTATTCCATATCCAGCAAGATGGGGCAGTGATCAGATCCCATGATATCATTCAAGATATCTGAATTTCGGATAAACCCGGCCAGACCCGGGGAGACCAGCAAATAGTCAATTCTCCAGCCTATATTTCGCTTTCGTGCAGCAGCGCGATAACTCCACCAGCTGTATTTTATCTTATCCGGGTTTTTGAATCTGTAGGTGTCGACAAAATTGGCCGCCACGATGTTGTCCATGCCATCGATCTCTGCCTGCATATAGCCTGCGGATTTGTTGTAGTTTGGTTTTGGCCGGGCCAGATCGATAGGTTTGTGGGCCACATTAAAATCACCACAGACCACCACCGGTTTCGCTTTTTGAAGATCTTCCAGGTAATCCAGGAAGGCCGCATCCCAGTGTCGGCGATACTCGAGCCGCTTCAATTCGCTGCCTGAATTCGGCGTATAAACCGTTACCAGAAAATACTGATCGAATTCCAGGGCGATGATCCGACCTTCCTGATCGTGCTGTTCGATACCCATATCCAGACGCACGGACAGGGGCTCTTTTTTACTTAAAACAGCGGTACCGGCATATCCTTTTTTTACCGCCGAGTTTGCATACAGTCGATAACCCTGGATACCTGCCAAGGCCTCCGCAACCTGATCGTCCTGGGCCTTGGTTTCCTGCAAACAGAGCATGTCGGGCTGCATAGCCTCCAGGGATTCCGTGAAACCCTTTTTAACTGCTGCCCGGATACCGTTGACGTTCCATGAGATTATACGCATCTATTTACCTCCACTCAAGTTAGATTTTCAATGCCTGTGATATTATCAGATCCAAGCATGAAATGGAAACGTGAAATCTGTCTCAACGTTAAATATAGTATCAAACAGCATCGGTATGGGTTACATGGACAACTCGGCAGAACTTGATTTTTCGTTTTTACTTTACAAAACTCATTTTCACGACTGTATCTAAACATCACGCATCAGTGAGCTTAATGATAGAATTGAAGCTGCCGTGAGCACGGATCCGGCATAATTTTTTCTTGACATTTTCCGCGAATTCCATCAGGTTACATAATTGTCTTATTGTATGACAATGCGACAACACATCCTAAGGTTTGATCGACAAATATATATTTTTAAAAAGGAGGAAACCCTATGACAAAGAATAAGTATATATTCACGCTGAGTGACGCGAAAGAAAAGGTAACACATGGCGGCGCGGGATTATTCAGAATTATTCTGGACGAAGAGACCTGTGGTGCAAAAAATCTATCATTTCTGGTCAACACGATGAAAGCGGGATTGAACTGCAATACCACCGGTAGCGGGCACAGTCATGAAGAGGAGCACTGCATGTATATTCTTGACGGTGCAGGCGGTATATACATCGACGGTGAGAAATACACCCTTGAACCCAATCTGACGGTCTATGTTCCCCCGGGGGCCATGCATTATGTTTGGGCAGATCCGCTGGAAGATCTAACCTATATCGTTATTTATTCACCTCCCGGACCGGAAAAAAACCTATAGGAATCCGCCTTGCCTTAGGGGTGACATCGCGCCGTAGCAATTAACCTTTGCTTTTGCATTCATCCACGGGCAAACCCATGGTCTTCTGCGAAGGCGGATAAAAGATGTTCTTATATGCAGGCCTGTACCGCTTGTCATTCATCGGTCACAGGATAAGGGAGAAAATGATTATGGATATACCCAAGAAAATGAGAGCGGCCGTTCTGCACGCCTTCAATGATGTAAGGGTTGAAGAACGCGAGGTACCCACGCCGGGGCCTGATGAAGTCCTTGTTCAGGTTGAAGCATGCGGAATTTGTGGTACGGACATAAAAATCATCACCCACGGTATGCCGAACCAGCCCGCTTTCGGCGATTTCATCATCGGGCACGAGTATGCCGGCAGAATTGTCGCCCGGGGTGAAACCGTTGACGAGTTTGATGTCGGTGACAGAATTGCGGTAGAAATACATAAGGGATGTGGTCGATGCCGGAATTGTATAATGGGCAACTACACCGCGTGTCTCAATTACGGTAACCTTGCAAAAGGTCACCGGGCCAATGGGTTTACCGCTAACGGCGGTTTTGCCGGATACGCCGTCAACCATGTCAACACCCTGACCAAACTTCCAGACCATATTTCTTTTGATGAGTCGACAATGGTCACAACGGCCGGGTCCAGCATTTATGCCCTTGATATGGCTGGAGGCTACATTGCCGGAGATACGATTGTCATACTGGGACCGGGCCCCATCGGTCTGATGGCACTTCAGGCTGCCAAAGCCCTCGGTGCAGGTACGGTGATTCTGACCGGCACAAGAAAGGAACGACTCGAACTCGGCCAGCAGCTTGGCGCCGACCATGTGATCAATGCCAAAACGGATGATAGTGTGGAAAAAGTGCTGGAACTTACCAATGGCCTGGGAGCCGATCTGGTTCTGGAAGCTGCCGGAAGCGAAAGTTCTCTCCAGCAAGCCATTGAAATGGTACGCAAGGGTGGCAAAATATCCATCGCGGCATTTTACAAAAAACCGGTGACGGCAGACATCTCCATGGCCGTTCGCAACGGTGTCAACCTGTATACCATCCGCGGCGAAGGTCGCTTGAATGTTCACAGGGCCATGTCGTTGATGGGTCAGGGAAAAATTGTCGGCAAGCCGCTGATCACGCACACATTTCCGCTTGAGGAAATCAATGAAGCACTGGCGACCTATGTAGAGAGAAGGGATGGCGCCATGAAAGTTGTGGTTCATCCCC